>JBDUAH010000005.1:0-24707 GCA_040004745.1 Chthoniobacterales bacterium
AGTCTGCCGCCGGGCGGAGGGGGCAGCTTCGGAGGGGAAAAGGGGTCGGTCCTGAGGTCGGCCCTTTCTTTGCCTCCCGTTGAGCCAGCAGATGGCAGTAAGCGGCGCTAAGTGATGCTGGTCAGTTTTGCTTCTTCCATACGGTTTCTGCTCGTCGCAGTTCGGCTCCGGTGAGAGTCCAGGAGTAGGTTTGTCCGATCCCTGCCTTGGTCGCCGCCTCCGCCTGTCGAGCAATATTCGACATCGCGCCGAACTTTTCCGGGTCGAAAACTTCTGTCACATCGACCTTTTCACAGCGGGCGTCCAACTGATTACGAAACAACTTGAAGTCGGTAAAGCGCACCTTCATGACGATCCGAAACACGCGGGTCTCCCCTGATGTCCACTCCGTGGAGATGGTTTCGGTCATCGCATCGACCCCCACCGCGAGCTGATCGTGCACCGTGATCGCGCCGCCGCGCGGAATCGGATTGCTGGTGACGCTGGACCAGGTGCCGATGAAATCCGGGAGCGTGTAGGTGGTCGGATCGCGGTCTGCCGGCGGGCTGGGTTTGGGCTCTTCTTTGACAGGCGAGACCTTCGGCGAGGCAGAGGGCGAGCTGCCTTGGATGGCGCTCCTTTGGATGGTGCTCCTTCCCGGTGTTGGAGAAGTCATCTCTGGCAGGGGCTTTGGCGTGCTCGCGATGCGGCTGTCTGCGGGTGTAGGCGACACCGCGGATGAGGGGATCGGAGGGGACGATGGCCGCTTCCGCTGAAGCGCGATCGCTAACGAACCGACAAAAACGACGAGAGCGATGGCCAGGATTATCATTAGTCGACGCCCCAAAACGCCGCCACTCCGAGGCACAGCAGGCAAAATCGAAATCGTTCCAGCGATGATTCGCTCGGCCTGGGAATGAAAATCAGGGCCGCTGTCCAGCGGCAGAGCGTCGCGCAGCGCCAGCTGTCGGATATCCGCCGGGAGCAGCGCACGCCCGGGCATCTCAGCCCCTTCCACGAGGACCGGGAGGACCGGAATGCCCCGCCACAACGCCGAGCTCACCTCGAGCCGAACAGAGTCAGCCGGATCATCGATCCTCCGAGTGGCCGCTTCGTTCCCAAGCCATGCAGGACCGATCAATGCGATAAGAATGTCGGCGTGATCCAGGGTGGCGCTGATGTGTTCGTGTAAATCGATCCCGGCAGGGTTGGCATCGCTGTCCATCAAGACATTCGACTGCCCGAATCTCGCTTGCAGCCGGTCGTAAAGTCGGCCGGCCACCGCGGTCGAGTCGGTTCGACGATAGGACAACAGGATCATGGCATGAAGGACAGCGGTTCACTTAATCCGGAGCACGATCCGCGAGCAGGTAACACGACGCGACATGACATCACACCGGTGGGGGCCGTCAATACGCGAGGGTCAGACTACGGGGTTAGGCTAAGAATCATGCAGTCGTCTCGCACTTCTCGCTCTGTGCTGTCCCGCTCCAGCGTCGGCCATCCAATCCCGTCAGACTTTCATAAACTAGCGCTTTGGCTACGTCGCATGGTTTACGGCGCTTATATGCGCCGCTCTCCCAATATGCGCCAGCCTTCCACATCGGCTCGCTCTTCGATTCGGGCCGGACAAACGATTGTCCGCAATGAATCGAACATGACCGCCTCAAACGGCACCGCGATCGTCCGCGCCAATTCCATCTTCTCCACTTCAGACAGCGCCGCGTAAATCAGACTCAAGTGCGGATCGAAGCGATAGCCGCTCTTTGACTCCGTCGTCTCCGCGATCCTGCGGCTGAGTTCCTCGGTTTCCGGCGATGCATAAAACTGCACGAAGAGCGTTTTCGTGAACTGGGGCGAAAAGGCCACGCGTTCAATCTCCAATCGACACGACCCCGACGGCGGCAGCGCTTCCAAAACTCTGGCCGCGCGCTCCGGCGACATGGCACCGCCAAACAGTGTCACGTGCGGCTCAAAAATCGGAGCGTCGAAGCGGGCCGCCAGCTCCCGGATCACGCTCGAAAAAAATTCCCTCTCCTTCTGCGCGGGAAGTAGCCAGAACGCCACCATCTCTTCGTTAGTCGACATTCCCCGCTTGGATACCATCTGGCCTCGGCCCGCGCAAAAAGCTTCCCACGTCGCGGAGCTACGATGCTATGCTCCGCCATGCCTACAAACGTCCTCGGCACTGAATTGCGTTCCTGCTGCCGCGATCCAATAACCGGCTTCTACCGCGATGGATTTTGCCGCACCGGTCCCGACGACCTGGGTCAACACACCGTTTGCGTGCAGATCACCCGCGAATTTCTCGACTTCTCGGTTCTGGATGGAAACGACCTCGTGACCCCTCATCCCGAGTATGGTTTTCCGGGATTGGAACCGGGCGATCACTGGTGCGTGTGCGTGACGAGATGGAAAGATGCGCTCCAGCGTGGCCTCGCGGCGCCGGTTAATCTCGAAGCTACACATATCTCGGCCTTGGAATTCGTCTCGCTGGAAGATTTGCAAGCGCACGCAGTTACGGGTTAGCGATGTAGCCGAGAGCGGATTTGAGGTTGCGAGAAGGCGCTCCGTGGCTTGCGTAAGCGCATGCGTAATCTCAATCGCTTTCTTGGCCTGTTCCTTCTCCTCGGCTTGGTAATTCCAACGTTCGCCCAAGAAAAGCGTCCATCGGCGACCCCGAACGCGACCCCTCGTCCGCAAGTTTCCAAAATCCCGCAGCCGGGCGCCCGTCCTCAGTTTCGTCCGGCTGTTCTGGGTGCCGGCTCGGATTCTCTGATCAATCGGATCGATACGAATGACTTGCTAAAAAAAGGACAGAAGGACGGCGCGGTGATGTTTGCCGCCTTGGTTTCGCCCAACGGGGATATCAGCTCGGCGTGGACTTACCGGCCCATGCCGGGGACGGAGGCGCTGCAGCAAGAGCTGCAGAAGCGTCTGGCCAGCGCAAAGTTCACGCCGCCGATCTATCAGTATCAACCGGTGGGCGTGCTGCTTTTTGGCACGGCGATTTTCTCGGCCATCAGCAAACCGCATATCCAGATTTTTCTGAATCAGGATCCTAGCGAGCTTAAGGCCGCGAGCGATTTCATCGCGCCGCAGCCGGTGATAGGCGGCGACTCCAAGTTTGAGGGGCTAACCCCTCCGGAGGGTGGCACCCCGGTTCCCCTGACGGCGGTTGTGGATCTTCGCCTAAAGGTCAATCGAGAGGGAGGACTGGAGGGCATCGAGGTTGTCGGGGAAGAACCACCGCTGCTTGGCTTTGCCGAGGCGGCCATGGCAAATTTCCGCGACGCGAAGTTTATTCCCGCATTCCGTAACGGTGATCCGGATGACGCTTCGGTGACCCAGCCGATCTGCTACAAACCGATTGAGTAAAACACCGCCCCCGCAGGCAGCCACGACCGATCTCGGGTCGCAGGGCTCATGATCGGAGCCTCATTTTTCCAGCGTGATCCCCTGCAGTGTGCACTCGAACTCATCGGGACGCAGCTCGTGTGGGGCCGATGCGCCGGGATCATCGTGGAAACAGAAGCCTACCTGACGGAAAACGACGAGGCCTGCCACACCTTCTTTCGCGCCAAAGCGCGCAGTTATGTGGAGCGAAATCGAGCGGGCGCCGCTTACGTCTACCTAAACTATGGCGTCCACTGGATGCTCAACGTGCTCGTGAAAGGCGCACCGCGAACAGGTTTTGTTTTGATCCGCGCGATCGAGCCCACCAAGGGCCTGGATCTGATGCAGCGCCGGCGCCGTGTGAAAAATATCCGACAGCTCTGCTCCGGACCCGGCAAACTCACGCAAGCGCTCCGGATTACGATTCGCGACCATGAGATCGATCTCTGCGCGAATGCGACTCGCTGTTTTCTGGAACGGGAGTCGGAGCCGGAAGTAGTGGCTGATCCCCGCATCGGGATCACCCGTGCGGCCGATTTGCCATGGCGGTTCACTCTGCGCGGGAGCAAGTTTGTCAGCCGCCCACCAGCCGCAGGCCTCCCTCCGTAGGTTGACTCTCCGTCTCCTGCGTCCCACTTTGCGGGCGCATGTCCTCGAAAAAACAACGCGTCCTGCTCGGCATGAGCGGCGGCGTCGATTCCAGCGTCGCTGGCTATCTGTTGCGCGAGCAGGGTTACGATGTCGTGGGCGTAACGATGAAGGTCTGGCCGCAGGATTGCGTCTCGCGCGCGGAGGACAAATGCTGCGGCCCGCAAGCCGTGGCGGACGCTCGCGGAGTCGCGCACGCGCTGGGAATTCCGCACTACGTGGTCGATGAGGCGGACCAATTCGAACGCCTCGTGATCGATTATTTTTCAGCGGAATATCAGGCCGGCCGCACGCCCAATCCCTGCGTGATGTGCAACGAGAAGGTGAAGTTCGGCAACCTTTGGAAGAAGGCGGAAGCGCTCGGGTGCGATTACATCGCCACTGGTCATTACGCGATCATCGAGCATCACCCTGACTACGCGGTGCTGCGGAAAGGAGCCGATCCGAAAAAGGATCAATCGTATTTCCTCTTCAGCCTGCGCCAGCAGCAACTGCAGCGCGCGCTGACTCCGCTCGGCGCGATGGCGAAACCGGAAATCCGCGAAATCGCCCGCACGCTTGGCCTTCGCGTGGCGGAGAAAGTCGATAGCCAGGAAATCTGTTTCGTGCCCGGAAACGACTACAAAGCTTTTCTGCGTTCGCACCTAGGCGAAAATGATTTCCACGAGGGCGGCATCTACGATTTGGCCGGAAACTTCGTCGCGCCACACGAAGGGATTGAACTCTTCACCATCGGGCAACGCAAAGGCCTCCCGGGTGGTTCACCGCAGCCGCGCTACGTCGTGGATATCGATCCGCAAAACAACCGCGTTATCGTCGGGACGGTGGAGGATCTCGTCTCGGAGGAATTTGAGATCGATCGTGTGAATTGGGTCAGTCGCGGCGTCTCCGGAAAGCCGATCGAGGTAACGGTGAAGATTCGCTACAGCCATCCCGGCACCCGTGCCACGCTTCATCCCCTGCCTAACGAGTGCGCGCGGATCGAATTGCACGAACCGCAAAAAGCCGTCACGCCCGGCCAGGCCGCAGTCTTCTACGATGGCGATGTTGTCCTGGGTGGAGGTTGGATTTGCCGCCAAGCCGCGCTCGCGCCGGCGTAAGGCACTTGCGGACAAGGAGGGATTACTGTCCCGCCGATAGCTGCGTGACAGTCCGATTCCTTCCGGCTGGCTGCGGAGAATTCCCCGCAGACGACGCAGAGACCGGCCGTAACGGTCCTGGCGGCACCGTGACCGTCGCATTCGGGATTTCCTTCCCCGGGCGACCGCGCGCGATAATGGTAACCTCTGGAATCGGCCCGTAGTTCTTCCAGTCCTTCGTCACGAAGTGCCACCATTCGTTCCGCATGCCGTAGAAGCCGGCCCGCGCCATCGCATTTTGCAGCCGGTGGAGATTCCGGCGCACCTCCGCATTATCGCCGGTGTAAGCCAGCATCGCTGCCATCGTGAAGTCGTCGAAATCAGTCGGCATCGGAAGCTCGCGACCCTTGTTATCCACCAAGGTCGCGTCCACCGCCGCGCCGCAAGTGTGAAGCGACCCACCCGACGCCGGATCGGCCACGTATTCGCGGTTCCGCGAATACTGCCAGAGCTGGTCGTGCGCGCTTTTCGGGCGATAGGCGTCCCAGATCTTCAGGCCATACCCGCGCTCCTTTAGAAGGGCTTGGGCGGTCGCCAATCGCCTCGCCACTTCCGGTCGGATCAACGCCGGCATATTGGGCGGATACAGAGGCCGACCTGCGATGTTCCGAGCCGAAGCGTAACGCAGATCAACCTTGATCGTCTTGTCGACGCTCTGGATCGAGACGAGGTCCGGTTCTCCTGCGGCCATTCCGTGAAACGCCGTCCCGAGGAGCGTGAACACGAGAAAAAGATTGAAAGAGAAAAACTTACTCACGAGACAAAAAGTTGTGTCCTGCACCAGCAGAAACCGTGCGTGGAAAAATCCAGGCCCGCCTCTACTGGCCCGCGACCGCGGGCGGCGCGTTTGTCTTTGCAATGCGCTGCAAAAGAAGTCGAGCACTATTCTCGGGGACGTTGAAGCGCACCTCCACGTCCCCTTCCTGCACCAGCACTTGCGGCGGCTCCGAGTAGAGAAGAAAATTTGACTCTTGCAGGCGCAGCCAGCGTTGCGGTTCATCGCGGATTTGCTGCGCCAACTGTTCGGCCGCTGCCTTTGAAGTGAGGTGCAGCAAGAGCCGGCCTTTCACGGGATTCTCCAGCGCCAGTCCCAGCCCTAGAATCTGCGTCGCATCCAGCAACTCTCGCGGAAAAATCGGATCAAAAAAACGCGCCATGCTCGACGGGTCGCGCGAGATCAAACGAATCGCGGTCTCCTGATCAAGCGCCTGGAAACGATCGAAAAGACTGCCGGTGATCTTGAGATCTTGCTCAATTCCGAGACGAACACGGACCAATTCTTTCACCTCCTCTTGCCCACCCACCGCCAACGTCCTCGGACCCACCCGCGCGAGCGCGAAGTCCGTCTGCCACCAAAACGGAAGACCGTTAATGGATTGCTGCGCGTAGCCCGATTTCTTATCCACGGCGCCGATCACTTGAGTGACATCGTCCTTCGTCTGAATGAGCACAAACTCGCGGACGCCGCCCGGCTTGGCGCTCGTCATGGCTCGCGTCACGCGGAGGGATTCCTTGGAAAGATTCAGCACCGGCGTCAGCTGCGCTTTGGCAAATAATCCCGCCCAAACGCCGCGCCATTCCTCGGGCTGATCTTTGGCCCATCGCTTCGGCAGTTCGTCCTGCTGTAGCTTCTGGGTGTTGATCGAAAGGATCGCCTCCGTCTCAGCGGGAAGCCATTCGCGTTTCGGCGGAGTCTTCAAGACCAGCGGAAGAATGAAGCAGAGCAGGATCAGAATCGATGCGCCGCTGAACCAAAATTTCCGCAGCTCCTGTTTGTCAATCTGGCTGGAGAGCACGGCCAATTCTTCCTTGTGCTCGCTGTGTTTTCGCATCGCGGCACGATGACGACTGACGTCTTCCAGCAAATGCGGGGCATTCGGTGGCGCGATTTCTTGCGTCGCCAAATGACGGCCGATATTCAGATACGCGGGATTTTTTCGCTCTTCGACGGTCTGATGGCGCGTCCGCGCCTCCTTCAGAATGTCTTGCTGCGAGCGGCTATTCTCATTGAGCGCACGATCGCGTGCTTCAAAGTCCGCGCGCACACCCGCGATGCGCTTCTCGATTTCGTCCAGCTCCCGCTGATGTTGTTCGAGCTTTTCTCTAGCCGTCCGGCACGCCTCCGCGCTCCCCATCCGCGCCCGCGCAATTTCTTCTCGTTGCACGGGCAAGTGAGCGCGCTTGCTGCTCAGCGTGCTGTTTTGTGCGTCGAGATCATCCGGCGCCGGCGTCTTCTGCTGTAGTGCGGTCAGCGCTTGCAGAAGTTCGCGGTCCGCTTTGTCGTTATCCTCCAGGCGGCGATCGACCCCCGCCAGTTCGCGATCGCATAAATCGGCCGCGGCCTTGGCTTCATTGCGCAGTTTCTGGACCGGTTCCTTTTCGCGCTCGAGAGCAGCAATCGCCTCACTCTGCTCCTTCGCGTTCTCCTGCCGCTGCGCTTCGAGTTGCTTCAATCCCTCCTCGACTTGCGCAATCCGGAGCGCGACCTCTTTTTGCTCCTGCTCGAGCTTCTTCAAGGCCACGATTTCCGTCCGCAACTCTGGGAAATTGACGGCCTGCGCCACACCCTCCCGGCCGAGCGCGATCTCGCTCTTCTGCACAACACGCTTCTCATGGCGTAATGCCATCCGCGTCTTCTGGCGGCGCACTTTTAGCCCCAGTTCGCGAAATCCAGTCCGGATGAAACTCACGCGGTAACGCTACCCCCCCATTCCGACATGCCAAGGACGCCTTGCGGCCAGTCCGGAATCGACGCCGTTTTTCTGTGCGCTATTCGTCCCCGCTCAACTTCGCCAACACGCCGAGATCTTCCAGTGCGGTCGTGTCGCCCGTGACCGTTTTCCCGCTCGCAATCTCCTTCAAGAGCCGACGCATGATCTTGCCACTGCGCGTCTTCGGCAGCGCCTCCGCAAAACGCACTTCATCCGGCTTCGCGATTGCGCCGATGTGCTTTCCCACGTGGGCACGCAATTCCTCCTTCAAGGCCGGCGTCGCTTTGACCCCGCTCTTCACGGTGACGAACGCGACGACGCCTTGCCCCTTCACCTCATCCGGCCGTCCGACCACTGCGGCTTCCGCCACTTTCGGATGGCTCACCAGCGCGCTCTCGATCTCCGAAGTGCCGAGCCGATGTCCCGCTACGTTGAGCACATCGTCAATCCGGCCCACGATCCAAAAATAGCCGTCCTTGTCCCTGCGCGCTCCGTCGCCGGTCAGATAGCTGCCTTTAAACTCGCTCCAATACTGTTTCTTATAACGCTCCTTGTCGCCGTAGATGTTGCGCAACATGGAGGGCCACGGCCGCCTAACGATTAGTTTCCCGCCCACGTTTGGCCCCACTTCGTTCCCATGCTCGTCCACGATCGCCGCATCCACGCCGAAAAACGGCAAGGTCGCGCTTCCCGGTTTAGTGGGCGTCGCGCCCGGCAGCGGTGTGATCATGATCCCGCCCGTCTCCGTCTGCCACCATGTGTCCACGATCGGGCAGCGCCCGCCGCCCACCTTCTCGTGATACCACATCCAGGCCTCGGGATTAATCGGCTCGCCCACTGAGCCCAGGAGACGGAGCGACGACAGATCGTGCTTCTTCAACCACTGATCGCCCCAACGAATGAAAGCGCGGATCGCCGTCGGCGCAGTGTAGAGAATGTTGACGCTGTATTCCTCAATCAGCCGCCAAAAGCGATCGGGCTCCGGCCAGTTCGGAGCGCCTTCATACATCAGCGTGGTCGCGCCGTTCAGCAGCGGACCGTAAACGACATAGCTGTGTCCCGTGACCCAGCCGACATCCGCCGTGCACCAGTAAACATCGTCTTCGCGCAGATCGAAGACGTACTTGGTCGAGGAGTAAATCCCAACCATGTAACCGCCGGTCGTGTGCAAAATGCCTTTCGGTTTTCCGGTCGAGCCGCTGGTATAGAGAATGTAAAGCGGATGCTCGCTCTCGAGCGGCACTGGGGGACAATTCGCATCCACATATTCCAGCTCACGATGCCACCAGACATCGCGGCCTTCCTCGATGTGGACATCGTTTCCGGCTCGACGGAATACGATCACGCGTTTGATCGTGGTCTCACCGCTTAGGGCGTCGTCGACGTTCTTCTTCAACGGCACGATCGCCCCGCGACGATAGCTCCCATCGGCGGTAATTACCGCCACCGCTCCGCAATCCGCGATGCGGTCGCGAATGCTATCCGCGCTGAAACCGCCAAAGATGACCGAGTGAACCGCGCCGATCCGTGCGCAAGCCAGCATCGCGATCGCTGCCTCCGGAATCGTGGGCAGGTAAATAATCACGCGGTCGCCTTTCCGAATGCGATTCCTCTTCAGCACGTTCGCGAAGCGGCACACATCGCGATGCAGTTGCTGATAAGTGAGAATGCGTTTTTCGCCCGGCTCCCCTTCCCAAAGAATTGCCGCCTTGTTCCGATTCGGACCCGTCAGATGTCGGTCCAAACAATTCTCCGAGAGGTTTAGTTTTCCGCCCACAAACCACTTCGCAAACGGCACCTTCCACTCCAGCACCTTCTTCCACGGCGCCTGCCAGGTCAGTTCCTTCGCTTCGCGCGCCCAGAATTTCTCCGGCGATTTGATCGATTCGCGATACATCCGCCGGTAATCGTCCAGGCTTTGGATGCGCGCTTTTTTTACAAAATCACGCGCTGGTTTGAACACGCGCTTTTCGATCAGGTGCGACTCGATGTTGTTTTCCACACCTCATCAAACCGCAAGCAGCGGGCTTGCGCTACTTTAGATTTGTCGGCCCCGCGACCCGCGTGGAAGCTCGGAAATGAGCGATCACGTTTACAAGAAAATCGAGCTCGTCGGCTCGTCCAAGAAAAGCATCGAAAAAGCAGTCGAAAACGCCCTCGCCCGCGCCGGGAAAACCGTTCGCAGCATGCGCTGGTTCGAAGTCACCGAGACGCGAGGCCATGTCGTCGATGGCAAAATCGATCACTGGCAGGTGACCGTGAAAATCGGTTTCACCCTCGATTAGAAGACGGCGCAAATAGCGCCACGGATCGAGGCTTATTCGCCGTCCTGCACCGACTGATAGACCTTGGTCGCACCGTAGATGAGCACGGCGGGCTTAAGTGCGAAGAGCGAGAGACGCACCAGTCCGCTCAGGAGGCGGCACACCGGCAGGCGATTGATTACCACCCCGGCGAGGGCGGCATAAGCAATTGCGCGAGTGGGATTCTCCCGCACGTATTCCTCAGTCTGTTCGAGGATCTGCTCGAACTGCTCTTTGGTGTAACGGAGGCCGCGCTCCGCAATGTCTTCGTTTCCGACAAGTTGTTCGTCCATCTTCTCTTGATTCGAATATTGGCGGGTCTTTGCGTGTTTCAATTCTTTTAACGCAACGACAACCACACCGTTCGCGCCGCCAAACCCGGGGCAAAATCGTCCGGCTTCGGTTCGCTGTGGAGCGAGCCCGCGCGCCGCGTCGCCTTTAGAGCGAACTTCGCCATCACCTCCAGACCGCGCTCGTTCAGGGTGGTGCAGTTGGTCGAAAGCAGGATGTGTCCCTTCCTTTCTGTCACTTCCAAGGCGCTCAAAAGCAGCGCTTCGAAATCGCGCTCCACCTGAAACGCTTTCCCGCGATGCGTCCGAGAGAACGTCGGCGGATCGAGAATGACCATGTCGAACTTCTCGCCTTTGCGCGCCAGTCGTGGCAGAAACGCCATCACGTCGTCCGCGATAAATCGATGACCCACGGTCGGAAGTGCGTTCAGAGGAAAATTTTCGCGGCCACGCGCGAGCGATTTTTTCGAGAGATCCACGCTGACCGTTTCTGCACCCGCCGCTGCCGCCGCGACGGAGAAGGCGCAGGTGTAGGCAAAACAATTCAGCAAAGTCTGAGCCTTCATCCGGCGCACAAAACTGCGGTTCTCCCGTTGATCGACGAAGAGGCCGACCGAGTAGCCGGTTCCGAAATCAATTCCGTAGCGCAGCAGTCGTTCCATCGCCGTGGTCCGCAAATTTGACCCAGCATCGCCGACCACGAGGCTCGGAACATCGCGTTCGGCGTTCTTTCTTGGCAAGAAACGCCCGAAGACCCGGGTAAACTTGAAGTCTACCGCCAGCGACCAGACATAAAGCTCCGTCTTGATCCGCTCCAGTGCGCCCTCCGTTTTATAGGATACCAACACGTCGCTGCCGTAACGCTCTGCCCAGCCGTCGTCGAAGCTGCAGAGCCGATATGCATCAGTCTGCTCGGCCTCGAAGGCGCGCACCTGCGGCGTCTCGATCCATTGCGCGTGCTTCATGAGGGTGCGCGTTCGTCTTGCCGCCAGAGAGCAGTGCGATAACATTGCGCCGCATCCCGCTGCCACTCCCGCGCGAGGATGCGTTCATGCAACACGTTACCGTCCGCGTCCCGGCGAGCACTTCCAATCTCGGACCGGGCTTTGATTGTCTGGGGGTGGCACTGCGCCTCTACAACGACGTGACGGTGCAACGCGGAAAAGGCCGACGGCTCGATCCGATGATGCGAGAAGCGAGCGAGCGTTTCTTCGCCACTGCCGAACTGCGTCGCTTCGCGTTCTCGTGCGCCGTCACGGGCCAGGTGCCGGCTTCGCGCGGACTCGGGAGCAGCGTGACGGTGCGGCTGGGTGTGATGCACGGCTTGAACACGCTCGCCGGAAGGCCGCTCGGGCGCGAGAAAATCTTCCAGCTTTGCGCGGAATTGGAAGGCCATCCGGACAATGCCGCGCCCGCAGCCTTCGGCGGCTTTAATGTCGTGCGGCACGAAAATCGCCAACGCTTTACCATCTCCGCCGCGCTCAAATTCGTTCTACTTATCCCCGATTTCGAAGTGAAGACCGAAAATGCGCGCGCTCTGTTGCCGACACGAATCGATCGAGTGGGAGCGGTCGAGAGTTGCGGCAACGCCGCCGCCATCGCCGCCGCTTTTGCCTCGAAACGCTATCGTTCGCTGCGCGGAGCATTCGCCGATCATCTCCACCAACCCTTCCGCAAGCGGCTCGTGCCCTTCTTCGATCAAACCATCGCCGCCGCGGAAAACGCCGGCGCACTCGGCGGTTTCCTCAGTGGATCGGGTTCCACTATCGCTGCGGTCACTTTGGCCCGAGTCGACAGAGTCGCCGCCGCCATGCAAACCTCTGCTCCCTCTGCGACGGTGCTCGTAACCACAGCCGACAATCGTGGCGCTCACGTTCTGCCAATTCGCAATCCGCAATCCGCAATCCGCGTTTCCCCATGAGTCAGCGTTCGGAGAGTCTCGAGCAGTTCGCGATCGACGTGATTCTCGGTCGTCGCCAGGGTTTCCGCGCCACCGTGCTGCGTGGGCTGCTCTATCTGATGTCGTTTGTTTACGAGCGCGTGGTTTTGCTCCGACTCTTTCTTTACCGCCACCGCATTTTCCGCGAGCGAACGCTTGGCTGTCTCGTGGTCAGTATTGGAAATCTGACGGTCGGTGGGACCGGAAAAACTCCCGTGGTAGAGAAGTTCGCCCGCGCTTTGCGCGACGGTGGCCGGCAGGTAGCGATTCTCAGTCGTGGCTACAAGAGCGTGCCGCAGGTGATCGATAAGCGATGGTTTAAACGTTTCCGAAAAGAGTTAACGACTCCGCCGCGCATCGTCTCCGACGGGAAGTCGCTCCTGCTCGACTCACGCACCGCGGGCGACGAGCCCTACATGCTCGCGAATAATTTGAAGGATGTGGTCGTCCTCGTGGACGTGGACCGGGTGAAGAGCGGCCGTTTTGCCATCAAGGAATTCAAAGCGGATACACTCTTACTCGACGACGGCTTGCAATACCTTCGTCTGAAACATCGGCTCGACATCGTCTTGATCGATCGCCAGGCGCCTTTCGGGAACGAATACCTTCTGCCACGCGGAACCCTGCGCGAACCGCCGCGAAATCTGCGCCGCGCCAGTTACATCTTCATCACAAAATGCACCGGCGAGCCGAACGACGAACTCATCGCGCGTATTCGGAAATACAATCGCACGGCCGAAATCATCGAGTGCGCGCATAAGCCGCTCCATCTCCAAAATGCCTTCACCGCCGAGCAGTTGCCGCTGGGAGATTTGCGAGACGCCTACATCGGATCGCTCTGCGGCATCGCCGCGCCAGAGAGTTTTGAGGATGGACTTCGTAAACTCGGAGCGCGGATCGAGCTCTCAAAGCACTACACCGATCATCACCGTTACGATGAGGGTGAACTGCAGACTTTCATCAACCGCTGTCTCCGGCGCGATCTTGCCATGATCGTGACCACGGAGAAAGACGCGGTGCGTTTTCCACGCCTGATGAATCCCGAAGTGCCGATCTATTTCCTGCGGGTCGAAATCGAAATCCTCAGCGGCCACGAGAGTTGGGAGCATTGCGTCGCGCGCATCTGCCAGCCGCAGCCGTTGCTTTCACCCGCTCGATTCTTTTCCTAAGGAGAGTTTTAACCGCAGATTAGGAAACTCTTCATCTGCGCAATCTGCGTTTTTCCTCATCTTCAAGTCCATGGCGCGATCCGCGAATCGAGCTGAAACACCTGTCCAGAGACGAATGGCATCGTGTCGAGAAACGCAATAAAGCGTGCCGCTTCTTCCGCGGTGTTGAACCGTCCCAGTTCGTGCATCTGCAGCGCCAGCAACTTCGCTTCGTCCGGCATGTCGGCGGTAAACTTTGTTTCCAAAAATCCCGGCAGCACGCAATTAACGCGCACATTTCGTTTCCCCAGTTCGCGCGCCATCGATTGCGTCAGGCCGACTAGACCCGCCTTGGCTGCCGCGTAATTGCTCTGCCCAAAGGTCCCGAATCGCGCCGAAAAAGAACCAATGTTCACGATGTGTCCGCTCCGTTGCCGCATCATTTTCAATCCCGCCGCTTGAGCGCACAGAAACGCGCCGCGCAGGTTCGTTGAGAGCACAGCATCCCAATCGGCCGCCGACATTTTCGCGGAGACGACATCGGCGCGCAGCCCAGCGCTATTTATCAGCAGATCGATCTGTTCAATCCCCGCGAAAAATTCCAGCACGCTTTCCGGCGAATTCACGTCCAGCAGTTCTCGCCCAGGAGCGTGAACGCGTACGCCCTCGCGCTCCAGCGCTGGCACGATCGCGCGCGCGAGATCGCCATTCCCGCCCGTCACAATCGCCACACGCTCGCTCATCTCGCGCTTCCCAAAACGCCGCCTCCTAATCGGAGCGAAGCGCTTTCACCGGATCCAATCGTGCCGCGAAATACGCTGGGATAATCGCGAAGACCCAGCAGATGATGAAAGCACCCACGCACACGATCGCGACGTCTCTCCCCACCACTTGCGCCGGGATCTCAGAAAATTGATAAACCTGGCGAGGGAAAACTTCGATTCCAAATGTGCTCGCCAGCCACTGGCTGAACTCATTTCGAAAACGGATGAGCAGCATGCCCAAACCCAGCCCGCTGAGCGTGCCGAAGAGACCGACCACAACACCTTGCCCCAAAAAAACCCACACAATCTGCCAGACGGTCGCGCCCAGCGCTTTCATGATCCCGATCTCGCGCCGCTTCTGCACCGTTACGGTAATGAGCGTGTTCATGATCCCAAAAGCGGCCACGATCACAATGAAGAACAACAGGAAAAACATCACCGTCCGCTCCAGCCGGACCGCTTCGAAGAACTGACTATTCATATCAATCCAAGTCTGGGCGTATTCCGGCTCCTTCAGAAATTTCTGGATCTCGCGCTTCACGCCCTCAGCCGCGTACGGATCCACTGTCCGCACCGTGATCCCATGCAGCGCGTCGTCCAATCCGTAGAGTTCCTGTCCTATATGCACAGGCACTAGGAGGAACTCGGAGTCGTGCAGATAATGGCCGGTCTCGTAAATGCCGGTCACGGTCAGCTCCTTCGGCAAAACGACATCGCGCAATTGATCCAGCGCTTCCTTATCCTTGGCCGAATCGTTACTCTCCAGTTTCTTAATTCCGTCGAGAATTTGCCCCAGATTTCCGGGCGAATAGACCGTCAGCTTGTCGCCCACATCGATTTGAAGTTTGCGCGCCAATTCCACTCCCAGCACGGTTGAATCCCCGTCCAGGTCCAGCTTCCCGCGAATGATGAACTTGGCGAGCGGCGTTACCTTTTCTTCCTCCTCGAGATCGATTCCGCGGATCAACGGCGCGAGTCGCCGGCCCTCGAATTCCACAATCACCGGACCCTGCACGTAAGGCGCCGTCGCCACCACCCCGGGCGTGTTGCGAATCTTCACCGTCAGATCGCGCCAATCGTGCAGCACGTCGCGCGTCGAGACGAGAATGTGCGCGTCGAATTCCATCACCTTGCGCTTCAACTCGCGATCGAAGCCAGTCATGACCGAAATTACGAGAATAAGCACCGTCACCCCGAGAGTGACTCCGAGGATGGAAATCAACGTGATGATCGATACAAACGTCCGTTTCGGTTTGAGATACCGGAGGGCGAGGAAAAGGCTGAACGGCAGTTTCAAATCGCGGATACGGTCGGCAGAAACGTCCGACGTGCCAGCGCGAATCCTCTCATCGTGCTCGTGCTCTAGCTTCAGCCCACGCCAAACAGCCATGCCGTCATCCCGAGCCGCGGAGACGGGCGAGGGATCTCGCAAGGGGTCTGGCGGGGCCGGAAGAGATCACGCTCTCACAGCAAGTGAGAGCCTCCTTCCGCCCGCGTGTCCGAAAGTGCGTCGGAGAGATCCTTCGACCGTCTGCGCGGCTCAGGACGACACGCCCGCGCAACGAGCGGAGATTCCGACCGTCAGCTTTAGGTGACGATTCGTCCATCGCGCATTTCAATCCTGCGCGAGGCGGTTCGCGCGACCTCTTCGCTGTGTGTGACGACGATCAACGTGGCTAGTCGATCGGTCCCGATCCGGGTCAGGACACGGATCACCATCTCAGCCGATTTCGAATCGAGATTGCCTGTCGGCTCATCTGCGATGAGAAGCGAAGGCCGGTGCACCAACGCGCGAGCAATGGCCGTGCGTTGCTGTTCGCCACCGCTGAGTTGATGCACGAAATGCCCTTCGCGCTCCCGCATTTCCACCAGCGCCAGCAACTCCCGCGCGCGCTCTTCCGCTTCCGCGTAAGAGACACCCTGTAAGAGCAGCGGAAAACTGACGTTCTCCAGCACGCTCATCGTCGGCAGGAGATTGAAAAATTGAAAAACCAAGCCCAGCCGACGCCGCCGGTATTCGGTCAGGTCTCCATCCGTCGCTTTCTGCAAAGCGAGACCGTCCACTTCGATCTCGCCACTCGTGGGCGTGTCGAGGCCTGCGAGCAAATGCATAAGCGTGCTCTTGCCGCAGCCGCTCGGCCCGGTCACCGCCACAAACTCGCCGTCCGCGATCTCGAGCGAGATGTCGTCCACCGCCTGCACGCTGCGGTCTCCGCTCTTATAATGGCGAGAAATGTTGCGGAGCGAAATCAAGCCTGCCCTATCCGCCAGCGGCGTAGCGCACGCAAATCCGTCGCTCGATTTCCAGATCGTGACAGAAACAGCCGACTACGCTGTCGTGAACAAGCCGCCGTTTCTGCTCGTGCATCCAACGAAGCCGGATGGGCCGCGCACGCTCTGGCATGAATTGCGAGAACTCTTCGCCTTCGAAATCGCAAACGGGGGTCAGGTCTCCATCGTCAATCGGCTGGACCGGGAAACGAGCGGGCTCGTGCTCGTGGCGAAAACGGCGGCGGCGGCGCGCCAGTTTGGTCTCGCCATGCAGAACGGGCTCTTCGCGAAGGAGTATCTCGCCATTGTCTGGGGCTGGCCGGAATGGGAAACGCATGTTGTCGATGCGGCGCTGTTGCGGCAAGGCACGCAAACGACCTCCGCGATCCACCTCAAGCAGGCCATTCACTCCGCGGGATTGCCGGCGCAGACTGAATTGCGCGTGGAGCGCCGCTTCCGGCGCGAAACCACCGCCGGCTCGGAGTTTTCTTTGGTGCGCGCCATTCCGCTGACTGGACGCACTCACCAAATTCGCGTCCACCTCGCGTCGCTCGGGCACCCCCTCATCGGCGATAAGATTTACGGCCCTAACGAGCAGTGGTATCTGCGCTTCATCGAGACGGGCTGGACCAACGAATTGGCAAACGCGCTCCTCCTCCCGCGGCATGCGCTTCATTCCGCCCGCCTCCGCCTCGAGGGCGTGGGTGATTGGCGCTGCGACCTGGCAGCGGATCTTCGAGACTGGTTAGGGTAACGCGGCGGCGGGCATCGCTATTTCACCTCGATGTTCGCGAAGCGGATCACTTTCCCGCCGAAATTGTGCTCGGTGGAGAGATTGAGGCCGCCAAATCGCTCGTATTTATCCCAGGTGCCGTGCATGACGTTCTCGGGTTTCGGCATGTAGTCCCAAGACCTAACGAGTTTGGTCTGCGGATCGATGTAGAGAAGATATTGGTCGCCGGGAGTGAGGCCGACTCCGGCAAAACTCAGACGCAAGGTTTCGCACATCGCTCCGTCGCTTTCTTTCTGGCCTTCCGCCGTCAAGGTCACGCCTTTATCCAGCACCTTCAGCGGCGCAAGCAGCCAGTAGGAATCGTTCACCCAGCGCGCATAAGCTGCCTTGGCCTCCTCGCCTGCGACAGGCTCGTAGATATTTATCGTCACGTCCTTGCCCTTCCATTGCACGCGGTCGGTGCCGGCCGCCACATTCCAGTCATGCTCGGCGTGCGCCAGTTCTTTGCCATTTTCTTCGACGATGAAAGTGAAGCGGATTTCCTTTACTCCGGACCAGACTTCGCCGCCGCTTGCCATCCAGACTTCCTTCGCGAGCTGCTGCGCCTTGGCGTCGGCCTCCTCCGCCGGGGCCTTTACCGCGATAGAGAAAAAGAGAGGCAGGAGCAGCAGGGTCCGAAGGTTCATAGGTGAAACCCTGCCAGCGCGACGGGTGCATTGCAATCGCACACGTCCGCCATATCGTAGCGCCCGAATATGATTGGCCGCCGCTTCCTCATCGCGTTCCTGCTGTTATTCTCGCTCTCACCATCTGCGCGTGCCGGCGGCGAAGCGGTCAGCTCACGTTTGCGCGATCGGAGCGAGCTGGACGCGCCTTCCTTCGAACTGGCGGCCGAAACTTCCTACCTTTGGGGCTCATTCGGGAACCCGAACAGCTACGAAGTGGGCGCGCAGTTCATCACCGCGCGCTGGCGCTGGGGCACGATCGAGCAGGGCTGGATGCGCGGGTACAATCAGGTCTATGCACTCACCATGGCGGAGCCGATCTTTCGCGGTCCGGAGAACTTCTATTACGGGATCTCACTTGGCTTCCGCTACAATTTCCTTCAGCCGGGTAGTCGATTGCAGCCTTACGTCTCGGGCGGCGTCGGGCTGGGCTGGATCGACAGCCATGCTGACGTTTTCGGCGCGCAGGGGCAGGACTTCACTTTCAATATTCTGAGCGCGGTGGGCGTTTCGTACAAGCTGAACGACCACGTAAAAGTGAGCGTGGGCGCGCTCTACCAGCATCTCTCAAATGGCGGCCAGACCGACCCGAATCCCAGCCTGAATTTGTTCGGCCCACAGATCGGCGTCACTTACTCCTTCTAAAAGGAGCGGCGGGTTCGTCATGGCTGGAGCCGAAGAAAACGTTCTCGTCGTGCGGCGCAGTCTCTTCGATGAACTGGGCAGCTTTCATGGCCTGAAGTTCGAGCCAGAGAAATATCTCGGAGCCTTGCTTTTGCGCGGAAACAATTTCTTCATGCCGCGGGCGTCGGCGGAAAACGACCCGTCCTACAAGCAGATCATCCCCTACGCGCTGATCGTCCATGGCGACACGGTCTTGCATTACGTCCGCGGGAAGAAAGCCGGCGAGCAGCGCCTCGTCTCGAAGGGCTCGATCGGAATCGGCGGGCACATGAACGACACAGATGAATCGCTCTTCGCCTGGGACGAGACGGCGTACCGCGCGGGCGTGGAACGCGAAGTGAATGAGGAACTGAACATCGAAAGCACCTTCGATGATCGCATTGTCGCGCTTTTAAACGACGACACGACCGAAGTCGGCCGCGTGCATTTAGGGGTCGTGCATATCTTCCGAGTGGCGGAGCCAAAGGTGGAGAAGCGCGAGGCTATGATAACGAATCTGGCGTTCCTGACGCAGGAGGAACTGCGTGCGCGTCGCGAGCAATTGGAAAGCTGGTCCCAGATCTGCCTCGACGGGCTCGACCGGCTGCTCTGCTCAGCCTAACGAATCAATTTCCTGCCCGAGGAGCTGGGACAGGAGTCGGAAGGGGTTCAGTCGGCGGCACCGGAACCTTCCACGTCAGATTCACGAAATCGATCTGCCACCACCCGTGCGGGCAGGAGACGACGAGATCAAAAATCGCAGTCTGCTCGGGATAATGAAGCGTCATTCGGTATTGTCCCTTCGGCAGAAAGACGTAGTCGGTAAACTCCACCTTTCCTTCGATCTCGACTTCGGATGACGCCACCCCGAGTCCTCTCAGATTACTAATTAACCGATCCCGAAAAGACGGCGGAAAACGCGTCTGCATTTCCGGAGCCAGATGGGAGTCGAGATATTTCTTATCGAAGTAGACCGCCAAACGAATGGCGGTCTCCCGAGCAAAAGCTTCCGCCTCCTTCTTGCGCGCTTGGGCCGAGTGAAAAAGCCACCAAGCGCCGCCGCCGACGATCGCCAGCACGATCAGGAGCATGACGATGACCTGCCCATCGCGCTGGCGGCGAACGGCCGTCATCGGCGGTCCCGCTGTAGTAGCATGGGCCCGGAGCTACTGCGGCAGGGTGAAGACCTCAGCGTTGCGGATATAGACATGGCGCGCCTGCTTTCCCGTATAGGCCCCAAATCTGTTTCGAGAGTTCACTTTAAAATCGACGCGCCAGCAGGCCAGCGTTTTCCCTTCTTTGCCCTTTAGTGTGACCCGCTTCGGTTCCCCCACCCATTCGTACAAAGCGCTCTTGGGATCGACCAGTTTTTCCTCCATCCACCGCGGGATCAACTCCTGATAGGCGATCGGATAAATGCCAAACCTTTCCTCGTCTGCTTTCGTCTGCTTGCCTTCCGCGAGGGCGGAAGGGATTGCTCCGAAGAGCAGCACCGTGCAAGACGCGAGCAAGGCAACGTTGCGAGCAATCATGCCGTAAACTTACGCCCAACCGGCTCCTTCGTCGAGCGGGCGCCGCGAACTAGCGCTGGTCGATCGGCAGGGCTTTTTTGCCTACCGGTTCGCCCACGTATTCACTCAGCGGACGGTAGAGCCGATTGTCTTCCAACTGCTCGAGCACGTGCGCGCACCAACCGGAGCAGCGCGCAATGGCGAAGACCGGGGTGAAGAGGTCGGTTGGAATCCCTAACGAATAGTAAACCGTCGCAGAGTAGAAATCGACGTTTGCGTTCAGGTCCTTCTTTTCCTTCATGAGCGAAGCGATTCGCTCGGACATCTTGATCCACTTCGGATCGCCCAGCTTGTCGCTCAGTTTCACCGCCATTTCGCGCAAATGCGGGGCGCGCGGGTCGAGCGTTTTGTAAACACGATGGCCGATGCCCATGATTTTCTTTTTCTCCGCCAGCATCCGGTCCACGTAGGCGTCGACTTTATCCTCGGTCCCGATCTCCTCCAGCATGTGGATGACGCCTTCATTGGCGCCGCCGTGCAGCGGGCCCTTCAGCGTTCCGATCGCGGAGGTGATGGCGGAATAAAAATCCGTCAATGTGGAAATCGTGACGCGCGCGCTGAAGGTGGACGCATTCATGCCGTGATCGGCATGGAGCACGAACGCCACATCCAATGTATCCGACGCCTCCTTTGGCTGCGCCTCGCCGTTGATCAGATAAAGGAAATGTTCGGCCTCGGTCAGATCCATGCGGATCGGCGGCAACGATTTCCCCTGCCGCGCGCGGTGGAAGTAAGCCGCGATGACGCCAATTTTCGCGGTGAGGCTGCGCGCGCGACGCTCGTTAATCTCGCGCGTCGCCTCCTCCTTCATCTCGTCATCGTAAAGACCGAGCATGGAGATGGCGGTGCGCATCACATCCATCGGGTCCGCGGTTTTCGGCGCGTTCTTAATGAAATCGACCACCCCACCAGGCAGTTCGCGTTCCTCCCGCAGCTTCTGCGTGAAGTCCGCCAGCTCGGCGCTATTGGGCAAATGCCCTCGCCAGAGCAGAAACACGACCTCTTTATAAGTGACCTTTCCGGCCAGCTCGTTGATGTCGTAGCCGTTGTAAATGAGCTGCCCTTTGTCGCCAATCACGTCGCTCAAGCGCGTGGAATTCGCGACGATGCCTTCCAAACCTTTTGTTGCTGGCATGAGATTTTGTCAGGCGCCGTTCGCTTGCGCGCCGTGAATTTCCAACTGCGTGATCATGGTCACGTCGATTTGACAATACGATGGTTTCTGATGGGGTGGCGAAACTACGATCGCTGTTCTCGGCTCCCAAAGGGCGATAAAATCAGGATGGGGAATCTCCACGGTGGAACCATCCGCGACGTAAATCGTAAATGGCACAAAAGGGGCCGCGTGCATAACTTCGCGTAGTTGATCCAGCTTCATCGCTCCATTGATGTTAGGCGCTGGCCCTCATTCGCGCAATCAACGTATCAGCCATCGTCGCCGGCGTTTCCGCCACCGCGATGCCCGCTGCCTGCAGTGCTTCGATTTTTCCGGCCGCCGTCCCCTTTCCTCCCGAGACGATCGCGCCCGCGTGACCCATCCGGCGTCCCGGAGGCGCCGTCGCTCCAGCGATAAACGCCGCGACAGGCTTTTTGCAATTTTCCTTAATCCACTCCGCGGCTTCCTCTTCCGCGCTGCCTCCGATTTCGCCGATCAAAATCATCGCGTGCGTCTCGGGGTCGTCGTTGAAAAGCTTCACCGCATCGAGGTGCGACATGCCATTAATCGGATCGCCACCTATGCCGATGCAGGTCGATTGGCCATGGCCGCGCGACGTCAGTTGCCAAACCGCTTCGTAGGTCAAAGTGCCCGAGCGCGAAATCACGCCCACGTTGCCCGCCTTGTGAATGTAGCCCGGCATGATGCCGATCTTACACTGCCCCGGCGTGATGATTCCCGGGCAATTCGGTCCGATAAGCCGGCTCTTCTTACCAGTCATCTGCGCCTTCACCCGCATCATATCCATCACCGGAATTCCTTCCGTGATGCAAATGACTAACTCCACGCCAGCGTCGGCCGCCTCCAGAATCGCATCGCCCGCGCCCGCAGCCGGAACAAAAATAACCGACACATTGCAGCCCGTCTCCGCCCGTGCTTCCGCTACAGTATCGAACACTGGCACCTTGCCTTCAAAAATCTCGCCTCCGCGGCCGGGCGTCACGCCCGCGACCACATTGGTGCCGTACTCCATGCATTGCTTCGCATGGAATCCGCCGGTTTTTCCGGTGATACCCTGCACAAGCAGGCGCGTGTTCTTATCGACGAGGACAGCCATTTAATTTTTTCGTTTGTGCACGAGGAGCTTGTTGCCATCCGGATCGCGAAACTGTGCCATCCAGCAAACCGGCGTCTCGGTCTTTTCCATCTCGAATTCCACGCCGCGCTCTTTCAACTTCGCGATCGTGTCGTCAATGTCATCTACTTCGAAGGCGACGGACGTTCCATCACGCGAAGGTTGCCAGGCTGGATGACAACCGACACCGATCGTCGTTCCCCCGAGCTCGTACTCCACCCAGGCGCCTTCCATCGCGCTCATGCCTGGCTTTAACTCCAGCGTCTCTTGATAAAATTTCCGCGCCCGCTCGACGTCCGTCACGGCGATGGCCACGAATGCGACTTCCTTGATCATGAGGTGGCTCCCTTTTCTGCGTCCGTTTTGCGTTTGTGAATGACGAGCTTGTTCCCATCCGGATCCTGGATCGCCGCCATCCGGCAAACCGGTGAATCGAATTTATGGAATGCGATCTTCGTCTCTTCGAGTCGCGCGATCGCCTCCTCCAGATTCTCCACCTCGAGCGCCGCGCTGGTCCCTTGATCCGACGGTTTCCACATCTCGCCGATGCAGGCTATCGCCAGCGTTCCCGACCCAATGGGATACTCCAGCCACATCTCGCTCGTCATCTCCGGGTCGGGCTGCAGACCGAGCACGCCTTCATAAAATTCGCGCGCGCGTTTCATGTCCGTGACCGGAATCCCGGTGAATGCGATGTCCGTCACTTTCATTTTGTTAGAAATCCCAAATCACAATTCCCAAATCCCAGGCAAAACCCAACGTCCAATTTCCAAGAACTGCTCATCCGCCAGCCGCTTTCTTGATAATGGCCGAGAAAATCAGTGTCAGCTCGCGCGCTTCTGCGGCGAGTGCATCGCGTGGCTCCGCGCTTTCAGCCCCAATCTCGAGCAAGCGCAGAAACAGCCGGCTCTCTTTCGCTTCTTTGCGACAAATCTTCGCGCGGAGAAGGAAGTCCTTCTTGCTCAGAGACTCGTCCGCTTCGATCCAGTTCGCCGCCACGGAGCCGGATGACCGCACCAATTGCTTCACGTCTTCAGCATTGCTAATCGTCCGTGGCAGCCGCTTAACGAATGCGCGAACCGCTTGTGCGAAAAGAAAGGTCCGGTCCTCCAAATCACGCGGTTTTGCGTCGCCGTTCACGGCGTCTCTCTTGGGATTTTGAGTTTGAATATTACTTGGAGCCTGGGTTTTGGGATTTGGGATTTGCCGCCGCCGCTGCGACCGCCTTCTGCGCGGCATCGCCCAGATCGTCCGCCGTCGTCACAGGCAATCCCGAGTTCGCGATGATTTTCTTGCCGGCCTCCACGTTCGTCCCTTCCAGCCTAACGATCAGTGGCACTGGCAACTGCACAGCTTTGACCGCATTCACGATGCCTTGTGCGATCACGTCGCACTTCATGATGCCGCCGAAAATATTGACCAGAATCGCCTTCACCTTTTCGTCCGAGACGAGAAGCTTGAACGCCTGCGTGACCTGCTCTTCTGTCGCGCCACCGCCGACGTCGAGGAAGTTCGCCGGGCTGCCGCCGTAGAATTTGATAATGTCCATCGTCGCCATCGCGAGACCGGCACCATTCACGAGGCAGGCGATGTTGCCATCGAGCCCGATGTAATTCAGCCCAGCCTTCGAGGCCTCGACTTCGCGCGGATCTTCCTCCGCCGTGTCGCGCATCGCGGCCACTCCGGGGTGCCGGTAGAGCGCGTTGTCGTCAAAATTGAACTTCGCATCCAGCGCCAGGACTTCGCCCTTATCGGTCACGACCAGCGGATTCACCTCCACCATCGAGCAATCGAGCGCGAGAAAGGTGCGATACAATCCATCGAACAACTTCGCTGCCGGCTTGATCTGCGCGGAGGTAAACCCGAGCTGCTTGGCCAACTTCCGCGCCTGATACGGCTGCAGCCCCGCCAAGCGATCCACCGGCTCACGCAAAATCTTCTCCGGCGATTTCTCCGCCACGGCTTCAATCTCCACCCCGCCCTCCGTGCTCGCCACGATCATCGGGCCGCCCGTCGCGCGATCGACCAGGATGGCGAAATAAATCTCGCGTTCGATTTCGACCGACTTCGCCACCAGCACCGTATTCACCACGCGTCCGGCGGCTCCGGTTTGATGCGTCACCAATGTCTGCCCCA
>JBDUAH010000114.1:0-7465 GCA_040004745.1 Chthoniobacterales bacterium
GGCGCGCCGCCAGTTCCGCATAAATAAATCCGCCGACGAGCGCGATCAGCCCACCCGCAACCCAAACACCGAGGATGAGCGGACCGCGCGGGACAAGTTGCGCGACGAGGTAAGGATTGATGAAGATCCCCGCACCGATGATGCCGCCCATCACGGCCATCGTCGTGCCAAACAAACCCAGCTGGCGCGTCAATCCCGTGCTCATTTGGTGCGATCGTTCATGGCGGAACGGCCGGCACAAGATTAAATGCAGCATGCCTTCATTCGACGCGCCCGATTTCTACCAACTCGACGATCTCCTCACCGCAGAGGAGCACGCCCTGCGCGATGCGGTCCGCGAATGGGTCGATCGCCGTTTTCTTCCCGTCATCGCGCAACATTATCGCGATGGAAGTTTCCCCCTCGACCTGGTCCCGGAACTGGCCGATCTGGGCGTCTTCGGCCCTTCGATCAAAGGCCACGGCTGCGCCGGCCTCGGTAGCGTGGCCGCCGGATTAATCATGCGCGAACTGGAACGCGGCGACAGCGGCCTGCGCACGTTCGCGTCCGTCCAAGGCTCGCTCGCGATGATGGCGATCAATCTCTTCGGTTCGGAGGAACAGAAAAAGCGTTGGCTACCGGCCATGGCGCGTGGGGAAAAGCTGGGTTGCTTCGCGCTCACCAAACCTGATTTCGGATCGAACCCCGCCGGGATGCAATGCCGCGCCACGAAGACCGCCGACGGCTACCGTTTGAACGGCGCGAAGAAATGGATCGGCAACGGCACCATCGCTGATGTCGCCATTGTCTGGGCGAAACTCGATGGTGACGAACCGAAGCAAGTCCGTGGCTTTCTGGTGGAGAAAGACAGTCCAGGCTTCAAAGTCACGCTCATGGAAGGAAAGCTTTCGCTCCGGGCCGCTCTAACGGCTGAGCTGGCTTTCGAAAACTGCGAGATCCCCGCGAGCGCGCTCCTGCCGGAAAGCAGCGGACTGCGTTCCCCGCTCGAATGCCTGAACCACGCCCGCTACGGAATCGCCTGGGGCGCGATTGGCGCCGCCATGGCGTGCTTCGACGAGGCCCGCCAATACGCAATGCAGCGCGAACAATTCGGCCGTCCCATCGCCAGCTTCCAACTCGTGCAAGCGAAGCTGGCGCGCATGCTCACCGAGATCACAAAAGCGCAGCTCCTCGCCCTCCGCCTCGCACAACTAAAAGACGCTGGCGCCGCAAAGCATTACCACATCTCGATGGCGAAAATGAACAACGTGGAAATCGCGCTCGATGCCGCCCGGACCGCGCGCGACATCCTGGGGGGAGTGGGCATCCTCGATTCACACCAATGCTTCCGCCACATGTGCAATTTAGAGAGCGTCAAAACCTACGAAGGCACGCATGACATCCATCAGCTCGTCCTCGGTCAGCAGATCACCGGCATTGCCGCCTTCGGCGTATGATAGGGTCACATCGCGTGCGTGGAAATGTGCGGCATGCGGCGACGCGGTTCGGGGCACGTTGTCCACATGCTCAAATTGCGATCGCGCGGAATCCGAACCGGTTGGGTAGCTATTGACGACCCGCCTACGCCGCTCTCAAACGCCCAGCCATAAGTCTTGCCTTCTGGCATGGAACCTTCTGGAATCCGACCTGTGCGCGTCCTCATCGCAGACGACCAAAAGAGCGTGGGCACCACGCTGGCTGCGCTGGTCGAGAAGTGCCAGCACGAGGTCGTGGAGGTGGTTGGCTCCGGATTGGAAGCCATCCACGCCTATACCCGACACCATCCAGACGTGGTCTTGATGGATTACTCCATGCCGCGATTGAACGGCGCCACCGCCTGCCGCAACATCCTGGCGCGTGACCCTGCGGCGCGAATTATCCTCGTTACCGGCGTGGCGCTGACGAAGGAAATCAGCGACGCCGGTGCCGTGGCCATCCTGAGCAAACCCGTCCTGCTCGCGCAGCTTTACACGGCGCTCTACGACGCCGGCAGCAAACGCAGCCCCGAGAAAGAAGACAGCCCCAAAGATGTGTAGCCACGTCCCTGTGGGACGTGCCGGGATCGATTCCCACCTGCAACTGCA
Organism: Chthoniobacterales bacterium; assembly: GCA_040004745.1. Classification (GTDB taxonomy): domain Bacteria; phylum Verrucomicrobiota; class Verrucomicrobiia; order Chthoniobacterales; family UBA10450; genus JACCTI01. The sequence goes on from JBDUAH010000114.1 coordinate 2,064, forward strand.
AACTTGCCTCTCTTCGATCGGCACCACTTCCGCCACCTCCCCTTTGGACTTGGCTACAAGCGTGGGTTACGGGCTGGCCAACTCTGCTCGTCTAAGCGTAAAGTCCTGCCCATATGAAACATCTGCTCCTCACTTTCACCATCGCTCTGGCCCTTTGCGCGACTGCGCTCAGTCAAACCAAAGTGGAACTCCAGCCTAACGATACCATGCGTTCCGTCTTGGAAAAACAAGTCGGCCAAATCGTGGATCTCCGCCTTGAGTCTGGCGAGAAACTGGGCGGCAAAGTGGAGAAAGTCACCGACAAACTCGTTCATCTTTCGGCTCTCACCGGCTCGGAATTTTACGATGCGGTGGTCGACATTGAACACATCTCCGCCGTTACCGTGCGGACGAAGACAAAGTAGTCGGACCAAGAGTCCTTGCGCTTAGGGTAGCAGCAGGACGCGGTAGAATCGTTGCCGCGCATCCACGGCCCAGATCGAGCCCCGCAACGTCGCCGCGAGGTGCCGGCGACGTTGTCGGCGAGGCGGAGCCAGTTCGGACCACCCCGCGCGTCCTGACGCTCGACCGCATGATGCTGACCCAACGACGTCACAAAAGTGATTACGACGTCGCGGCTGCTGCGCAAAATTTCGACCCGCGGCGTGACGCGAAAGACCACCGCATCGTAGGCCACGGCGTGAATTCCATCGCGCACCCTAACGAGGAGTGTGTAGACAGCGTTCAGCTAGCGCGATCGCGGCACTCATTAGAAAAGCAGCCGGGAGAAATAGAACGAGAACGAAGCCGCGCATGCCACAGAATGCAACAAGTCACGAGCCTTCGTCGCGCGTCACTGCTTCTGGCTTTGCTGGTATTCCTCCATCGCCTTCGGCATCAGCGCCTGGAGCTGCTGAATGCGGGTGCCGTGGGACGGATGCGTGGAGAGGAACTCCGGCGGGCTGGCGCCGCCAGATTTTTCCATGCGCTGCCAAAAACGGAGACTCTCCTGCGGATCATAACCGGCGCGGGCCATGTAGAAGAGGCCGATCTCGTCCGCCTCGCTTTCCTGTTTACGGCCGAACGGCATCAAGACTCCGAATTGCGCCCCGGCGCCGAGCGCGCCCATGATGGCGCGTTGCTTGCCGTTATCCATGTCGGAAAGCGAAACCGCCAGACCGGTCATGGCGGTTTGGGTGAGATTCTGCTGGAAGACGCGTTGCGCGCCGTGGCGTGAAGTGGCGTGCGCCATCTCGTGGCCCATCACCGTGGCGAGCGCGGCTTCGTTTTGCGCCACTGGCAAAATGCCCGTGTAAACGACGATCTTCCCGCCCGGTAGACAGAAGGCGTTCACCTGATTGTCGCGGATCACCGAGACGGCCCACTCAAATCCTTCGCCGGCTTTTCCTGTCGCCTTCGCCAATCGGCCTGCGACCCGCCGCACCATCTCCACTTCTGGTCCCGAATCGACCGTCTGCGCCTGCGAAAGCACCTGCTTGTAACTCTGGAAACCGAGCGCCGATTCCTGCTCGCGCGACATCCCCACGTGAGACGTCCGACCCGTCTCCGGATTGACAAATTTCTCCGAACTAAAAAACTGCCAGGCGATGACCAACACGGCGATGACAACGGGCAGCCAGCGAAAATGTCGGCGATTCATGATCGTGTTCTAGCCTTCGGCGCTCCCTGGCACAAGCGCGCGCTGCAATGGCGGCTTATTCTTTCGCCGGCATGGTCACCTTCGGCAGCGAGGCTTCGATCGCCGCACGATCCTGCTCCAACCACGGCGGCAGGACCAACGTTTCGCCCAAGCGCGCAGCGTCCTCATCCACCGCGAAGCCGGGACCATCCGTGGCCAACTCGAAAAGCACGCCGCCAGGCTCTTTGAAATAGACGGATTTGAACCAGAACCGATCGATCACCGGTGTCGGCTGTGCGCCGCCCGCCGCTACTTTTCCGCGCATCTCCGTTTCATGCGCATCATCGTCCACTCGCCAGGCGATGTGGTGAATGCTGCCCGTCCCCCACGCGCCGCGGCGCGCGCCGGATAATTCACGCACATCCACATATTGGCCCGACCTCCCCTCGCCCACCGCGTAGCGATGCCAGCCGTTCTCCATCCCGATTTCGCGAAATCCCATCGCCCGCGTCAGGAATCCGCTCGTCACAACAAAATCTTCTTCCTCCATCCGCGCCGTCTCCAATCCGCGAATTTGATGCTGCACCGGAATGGGCCCGTCCTCCCACGGCGTGAAATGCCGGCCTAACGAGCTCTCACTTTCTACCAGAGCCACGCGCAAGCCGTGAGGATCCCGCACCGTCAAAACGTCCTCACCAAACCGAGTCTCCGGGGCACCGACCGCGATGCCGTAACGCTGCAAACGTCCGCTCCAAAACACCAGACTCCCCGGCGGCACCGCCAGCGAAACCTCCGTGCCCAACCCGTAACCGTCGCGGCTCGGTGCCATCTGCGCCCACGGAAAGAAAGTAATGTCTGTCCCCGGATGCCCTTCGGCATCTGCGTAAAACAAATGATACGTCCCCGGATCATCCTGGTTCACACTTTTCTTCACCAGGCGCATCCCGAGCACGCCCGCGTAAAAATCCACATTCTCCTGCGCAGGACCGGAGATTGCAGTGATGTGGTGAAGGCCGCGAACCGTGTTCATATTCTGTGTAGCCACGTCCCTGCGGGACGTGCGGGATCAAAGCTCGACAACCATATCCCGCGTCGAACCCAAAAATGCGCCGCTTCCGCACGTCGCGCAGCGACGTGGCTACAGCCCATCACGGCTCCTCGCCTTTTCCGGCACCTCCGGCGCCACCTCGTACTCCGGCTTCGCCGCGCCCAGCAGCCAATGATCGAACCACCCCACGATGTGCTGCAACCGCTCCACCCGATGCCACGGCTGCCCGCCGCGTGAGAGTTCGTGCGTCTCGTTAGGGAACTTCACCATCACCGTCGGAATCTTCCGGAACTTCAGCGCGCGGAACATCTCCTCGCCGCCCGCCGTCATCGGGGTGCGCGTGTCGGTTTCGCCCAGAATCAACATCAGCGGCGTCTTCACGTCCTTGATGTAGGTAATCGGCGATCTCTTTCGGTAATCTTCTGGATCCTCAAACGGCGGCGCCTTAAACCACCGTGGCTGGAAGAGCGTAAAATCCGCCGTGTACCACCAGTTCGCCCAGTCCGCGATATCACGCTGCGAGACCGCGGCCGCGAAACGATTCGTCTGCGTAACCACCCAATTCGTGAGCAACCCGCCGCCGCTCCCGCCGGTCACGCCCATCTTCTTCTCGTCGATGTAGCCCCGCTTGATCGCGTCATCCACGCCCGCCATCAGATCTTTGAAATCATCGCCGGGATAATTGTATTGGATCACGTTCCCAAACTCCTGCCCGTAGCTCGTACTCCCGCGCGGATTCGGATACAGCACCACGTAACCCTTAGCCGCCATCCACTGGAATTCGTGGTCGAAGACGAACCCGTAAGCCGCGTGCGGGCCCCCGTGGATGTTGAGAATGAGCGGATACTTCCTCTTCGCGTCGAACCCCGGCGGCTTCTGCAGCCAAGCTTGGATTTTCTTCCCGTCGAACGATTGATAAAAGATCTCCTCCGGCTCGGTGAGATTAAGCTGGTTGAAGAGCTCGCGGTTCACATCCGTGATCTGTCGCAGCTTCGCGTCATCCTCGACCATGAAGAGATCGCCGAGCCGTGTCGGCGTCGAGATTAGCGCCACCACGCGCAATCCGTCCGCGGAGAGCCGCGCCCGCACCACCGCGTGATCGCCCTTCGTCACTTCCTGCGCCGCCCCAGTCTCAGCGTCGAACATCACCAAATTTGTGCGGCCCTCTTTCGAAACAATCTCAGCGATTTTCTTCCCATCGCCGCTCCAGATCGGCGGATTCCCGCCGCCGCCGCGTGGCGCGCCGTTATCTCCGAACACACCCGCGCCCACATCCCAATCGTAATCCGCCGTCAGGTTGCGCGGCTTCGCATTGGGCGTCAGCTCCATCACCCACAGGTCCGGCTGCGTGTAGGATTGCACCGGCTCATTCACCGATCCGATAAACGCGATCCGTTTCCCATCGGGGCTCAACGCCGGCCCCTCCATTCCCATGTCGACGGTATTGATCTTCACCGGCTCTCCGCCGGTCGCGGCCACCGAATAAAGCTCCGTCTTCGGCAAATCGTAGTAGGGCTCGTTCACCCGCAACGCAGTAAAGTAAATCTGCTTCCCATCCTTCGACCACATCGCATCGGCTTCATCAAAAAAACCACTCGTTAACTGCTTCGGCTCCACCTTCTCATCCGCCGTCTTCGGTGCCGCGATCGTCCAGATATGATCCGGCCGCTTCGAATCCAGGTAGCCTTCACCGTTCGAGCGATAAACCGCCCGCGTAATCACATGCACATCGCTCTCCCGCGCATCCTCATCCTTTCCAGTAGGCGATGGGAGAGGCGTCGGCTTCGCGCCCGCGGCTCCATCTGGCACGGCAGCCGCCTCCTTCGCGAGCTCCTCCTTACGCTTCTTCTTTGCCAGTTTCGCCAGATCCTCCGGATTCGTCCCGCTCTTAAACGCGATCGTCTTGCCGTCCGGAGACCACACCGGCCCGCCCGCGCCTTTCGGCAGCGAGGTGAATTGCCATGCATCCCCGCCTGTCATCGGCAGCAGACAAAGCTGGCCAGGCTCCGGTTTGCCGTCCTTCTCCGTCGAGCGCAGAAACGCCAGATACTTCCCATCCGGCGACCAGCGGGGCGAGCTATCGTGCGTGCCATTCGTTAGGCGATGCGGCTCCTCCCCAGCCGCGGTCGGCACCGTCCAGATGGCGGTATCATAGCCATCCTTCTTCTCGTTCACCGACACGCGCACAAACGCCACCCGCGACCCATCCGGCGACACCTCCATATCCCCGATCCAGATAAACCCGAAGAGATCCTTCTCCGTAATATTGCGCTTCTCCGCGGCCGAAACCGCAGGAGCGTCGAGCAGCGAAACAAGGAGAAGGAACGAAGCGAAAACCGTCCAGGCAGAAGCACGCATCCGCCAACGTGACATCGCCCCTCCCGCGCGGCAATCGCTGTAGCGAAGGCCGCCAACGGCGGATCGCCGTAAACGATCCTAACCGCCCGAGCCTTATCACGCAGCCGGCTCTGTCCGCTCGCCCAGCATCCCGCGTGCGACGCAGCCGCGGAAATACTCAATCGTTTCGCGGATACCCTGGTCAAATTGCACCTTCGGCTCCCAGCCGAGCACCTTCTTGGCGCGAGTAATATCGGGCTGCCGCACTTTCGGATCGTCCACCGGCAGCGGCTTATAAACGATCTCCGATTCCGCGCCGATGATCCGCCGGATCTCTTCCGCGAACTGCTTGATCGTCATCTCGCGCGGGTTCCCGATGTTGACCGGCTCGTGAAAATC
>JBDUAH010000115.1:0-7414 GCA_040004745.1 Chthoniobacterales bacterium
ATGCGAACTTTGCTGAGAAAGTGAGAACCGCGTTCGTAAACGCGCACTTCGTTTTTAGATTGAGCGCGAGCACAGGCGATCGCCGCGAAGAAACCGGCCGCGCCGCCGCCCACGATGATGATGCGTTCACCGCTCATATCGTGAGCAGTGTATCGCTCTTCCCCGAGACTTCAGCTTCGACGCGATCGCGAATGGAGGGTACGCGGCCGCGTTACTTGCCGTTGGCCGTAGAGGCCGGAGCTGGGCGCGAGGTTTCATTTGGCAAAATGATCGCGCGTGAGACGCGGTCTCGTCCGAGATATTTCTTCGCCAACTCACTTAATTCGGCCGTCGAAATACTTTCCACATCGGCCTGGCGCGAGCGCGCCCAATCCATCACCTCCGGTTTTTCCTGGGCACGAGAGAGCACGGCCGAGAGCCAGTAGCCGTTGTTCCGCAGAGTCTCCTTTAGAGCCGTGAGCAACGGTAGTCGGGCCCGTTCCAACTCATCCGCAGTGACGCCATGCGTCGCGAGGTCGTCGGCGATCTCCGTGACCAGTTTCGCCATTTTCTCGGCATCCTTCGGGGCGATGTCGATGCTGGCGCCGAAGTATCCGTAACCTGGAAATGTATCGCTGGTGCTGCTTCCGGCGTGAGGGCTGTAGGTGCCGCCGATATCCTCGCGCACCTTCACGCGGAGGCGATCGTTTAAAATCGAGGCGAGGAGACTGAGTCGGCGATTGCGATGCACGTCCATCGCATCGTTCGAGGGCCAAAAGAGGAGAAGTGCTCCTTTCGGAATTTCGGAATCTATCACGTAGTCCTTCGCGAAGGGCTCGGCGGGGAATGCGACCTTCTTCAACTCTGGCAGATCGGGCTTCGATTCGCGCGGGGGCAATGCGCCGAGCGTCTGTGCAACCGCATTGATCGCAGCCTCGAGATCGAAGTCGCCGACGATCGCCAATTCGATTGGCCCTTCACGGAACTGCGGAGTCAGCCACGCTTTTACCTCGTCGAGATTGCGCGACATCATGACCTCTTCCGCTGGCATGCCAAAGCGGGCGTCGCCACCCGCTAGAAGGTTCGCTATGTCGGTGGCGAGTGGGCCGCTGGCGGTGTGAGCGAAGGAAAGATAAAGCTGTTCGAAACTCTTTTGCGCAAGACGCAACGCCTCGGGTCGGTAACCCGAATCGGTCAACTGCGCGGTGAGCAATTGCAGATCCAACGCGAGATCGTTCGGCGTGGTGCCGCTAATGAAAACGAACGCGTCAGAATCCGGCGTGAAGCTCCAGCCGACATTTTTGCCGGCGAACATCTCGCGCAAATCATCGACGCTGTGCTTCCCGAGGCCGCCCGCGGTGAGCGTCCGATTGGCCAGGGCCGAGAGGCCGCGCTGCGACGCCGGTTCGGTAATGCCACCGGTCCCGACTCTCGCGCTGAGAGAAATGCGACCGGCTTCAAAGCCGGTCTTTTTCAAATTGAGACGCACGCCGTTCTTGAAGGTGACCAGTTCGAGGTCGAGGTCGTCGATGTGCTCGCGTTTCTCGATTTCGCCCGGCGCGCCGAAATCGGTATAAGCCCAGGCGCTTTTCTCATCGACTGCCGGAGGGCTCACTGCCACATCGTGTGAGCTTTCGTAGGCGGATCCGATCGCAGCGGAGGCATCGCCTGGTATAGTGGCGTTGCCGTTCACCATCACGAAGGTGCCTTTACTCGCGAAATCAGAACGCAGCGCGGCGAGGCAATCGTTCAATGTGATCTTTTTGAGCGCCGGTCCGAGCAGTGCAAGGTCGTCCGCGGGTGTCGTCAGGACGTCGTTCTCCACCAGCGTTTGCACGATTTCGTTCGCGATTCGATCAGAATGTCGGGTAGGGTCGGTGCGGGCCGCTTGCTCAAGATGATTTTGCACGTTCGCGGCAGCTTCCGTCAGTTCGGATTTAGTAAAACCGTGCTCCAAGGCGCGACGGAGTTCCTGCTCGCCGACGGCGAGAGCTTCCTTCCAGTTCTCTGGTTTGCAGGAGAGGTCGACGCTGGCTTCGTGAAAAAAATCAAAGCGCTCGGAGACGGAAGCGCTGGCGGAAACGAAGGGTGCATCCGCCTTCTTCGCCAGGACGGAGAAACGTCGGTTCAGCATGGCGAGGGCGAGGCTACGCGGCAGTTGCTTGATCTGGCGGGCTATGTTGTCGGGCTCCGGCGCGTAGGGCCTGATCCGATTAATCGAGACGCTGGTGGTGGGTGCTTCCGGTTCCGCGTGAAAAACCGCGCGGACGCCGTCGAGTTTCGGCAGCTCGCCTAACGAAGGGGTCGGACGCGAGGGGCCACGGGCACGGAGCGAGCCGAATTGCTGCGCGATCATTTTCTCGATGGCGCCTTCATCAGCAAAGTCGCCGACGGCGACCACGACCATTTTCTCCGGTCGATACCACGTGTTCCAAAAATCCACGAACCGATCGCGATCCGCTTCCTTGATGATGTTCTCTTCGCCGATCGGGATGCGGCGCGGCAGACGCGTGGTCCCGAGCGTCGCTTCGAATTCTGCGACGAAGGTGCGGAAACCGACCGAATCACTGGCGCGCTTCTCGGAAAGAATCACGCCGCGTTCGCGATCGATCTCTTCTTTGCTCAAGAGCAGACCATCCGCGTAGTCGCCGATCACGCGCAGACCTTCCTTGAGCGTCTCTTCGTTCGCGTGGGCGAGTTCGAGCTGATAGATCGTCCGATCGAAACTGGTGCTGGCATTGGTGTCGCCGCCGAAGCTCATCCCCATGCGCTGGAAGAACTGCACCAGCGTCCCTGCGGGATAATGTTTGCTGCCGTTGAATGCCATGTGCTCAAGGAAGTGAGCGAGGCCGCGTTGCTCGTCCGTTTCCTCGAGCGAACCGGCGAGAACGAGAAGGCGAAGGGAGACACGCCCTTTTGGCTCGTGATTCGGACGGATGACGTAGCGGAGACCATTTGGAAGGGCGCCGAAGTGCGCGGCCGGGTCCGGTTTCAAATCGCTGCCCTCTTGTGGGAAGGGGAGCGGGCTCGCAGGTGACGCGGTTTTAGCGGACGCCAGCGGAGCGATCGCGAACGCGAGGACGAGGAAGCAGTTGGAAATGAGGCGAGTCATGAACGTGGACGGGGTTCGACAACCTCGTGGGTCGGGATGTTCAGCGAAAGACCAAGGAGGGCGTTTTTCCAAACGACCTCTTTGAACCCCGATCTCGGAACAGTCTTGACAGAGCGAACGCCCATCCCGCAGCCTGCCGACCGTGAACTCACTCGGAAAATACTCAGGTTACGTCTACGTCCTTCTTCGTGTCATCGTCGGGTTAATGCTTGCGTGTCATGGCGCGCAGAAGTTGCTCGGCATGTTCGGCGGCAAGGGGGGCGCGGAAGGATTGATGATGGTGGGTGGGATCATCGAACTCGCAGGTGGCTTCCTGATTGCATTCGGGCTTCTGACCCGCCCTGCCGCCTTCCTGACCAGTGGCATGATGGCGGTCGCCTATTTCATGGCGCACGCTCCGCAAGGTCCGCTGCCGATCATCAACAAGGGCGAGCTCGCCGTCGTTTATTGCTTTGTCTTCCTTTACATTTTTTTCCGCGGCCCGGGTCTGCTGGCGCTCGATAATCTGATCTTCAAACGTGGCGCGACTGACGGTAACGGATAGGGTCTGCGAATGCAGACACGGAACTGGATCAAGACGGCATTAATTTTGGTCGCGCTCCTCGGCGCGAATTTCGCGCAGGCGCAAGAGTGGGCGAAGGCGCGGCTGAATGACTCTCCGCGCCACGGCGAATGGGTGGAATATAAGTCAGGCGAGCGCACGCTGAAGGCGTTCGTGGTTTATCCACAGGAAAAAGCGAAGACGCCGGTCGTGCTCGTGATTCACGAAATCTTCGGCCTGACCGACTGGGTGCGCGGGGTATGCGATCAACTGGCGGAGAACGGGGTCATCGCGATCGCGCCCGACCTGCTCAGCGGGCAGACCTTTCCCGACGTGGACGGCGCGCGCAAAGCGATCATGGCGCTGCCCAAGGAACAGGTGATCGCCGACCTCAATGCCACGGCGGATTACGCGCTCAAACTTCCAGCGGCCAACGGCACGCTGGCGGAATGCGGTTTTTGTTGGGGCGGCGGCTGGGCCTTCGGCTACGCCGGTTTGAATACGAAGCTAAAGGCGGCGTATTCGTTCTATGGGACGGCCGAGGATAAACCAACTTTGATCGCCAACATTGCGTGCCCGATTTACGGCTTCTACGGCGAGAAAGATGAGCGGGTGGACGCGACCATTCCGAAGGCGGAAGAGTTAATGAAAGCGGCCGGTAAGAAATACGAGCCGGTGATCTACAAGGACGCGGGCCACGGATTCATGCGCGATGGCGAATCCCCGGACGGAACGCCGGAGAACAAGAAGGCGCGCGATGATGCCTGGGCGCGCTGGAAGATGTTGCTAAAGGCGTTGTAGTCAGCGAAGGCGTCGCGCGCGGTCCCGGCGCGATAACATGTCATCCCGAGCCGCGAAGACGGTCGAGGGATCTCGCAATGACGGTGCGGTGTGCTCGGTCGTACAAGCGTGACCAACCCAGCCTCGGGGAGATCCTTCGGCGCGCTTCGCCAGCCTCAGGATGACGATTGCGAGCGCCAGAACGTGGGCGCGGTCGAAGAAGCTGGCGTGGCTACACGCTCCTACTTCTTCTTTGCGCCGTCCAGTTCGTCAGCGAGGGCGGTGGCGTCGTAAACTTTGCGCAGCGCTTCGGTGATCGCGGCGGAATCCACACTCACGGCACGTGCTCGCTTATCCGAGTAAACGTAGTCGAGGACGTGAGAGTAGATATTTCCGTCGAAGATGATGCCGACAAACTCGTTCGCTTTGTTCACGACCGGGCTGCCGCTGTTCCCGCCCACGATGTCGGCCGTGGTGACGAAATTGAACGGCGTGCTCAGATTTAATTTTCCTTTGCGATCGATCCAGCGCTTTGGCAGGTCGAAAGGCGCTTCGTTTTTGTGTTCCGCTGAGCGCTCATACAACCCCGCCATGGTGGTGAGGGGTGGAACCTGCTTGGCGTCTTCCTCGTAGCCGCTGACCGGTCCGTAGGAGAGGCGCAAAGTGAAGGTGGCGTCCGGGAACGTGCTCGTGCCTTCAGCAGCGAAACGCGCCTGCGCGATTTCGCCGTAGGCCTGCTGCTTGATCTCGTCCTGCGCTTCCCACTCCGCGCGGGCTTCGCGGGCGGGACCATCGATCAAGCTCGCGAGTTCGAGCATCGGATCCTGAGCGGCGGCGATGGCGTTTGCGCCGCCTTCATAGAGTTGTTTGCGCACTGCCGGATCTTTCAGCTTTGTGCCTTTGACCAATTCGGCGGCGCGTTCGTTAGGCGATTTGCCGGCGAGAACTTGTTTTACGAGCGGATCCTCGGCGCCGAAGAAGGCGGCCAGGTCGGTTAATGAATCGCTCAGGGTGAGCTGCTCCACGTCGTCGTAGATTTGTGCAGTAGAGAGGAGATCGAGTTCAAACGATTCCTTGTTGCTGTCGCGAAATTCCGGAAAGCGTTCGCCGTTTGGTTTCGCACTTTCCGCGCCAGCGCGGACTAGACGGCGTGCGTATTTGAAGAGTGTGCTGTAGAAACCCCGCGGCGCGCGATATGACGCCGTGGCCCGCCCTCGCGACGTTTCGTAGTAATAATAGGTTGGCAGAATCTCGGCGGTCGCTTGCTGCGCTTCTTCGATGCGGTCGTAGGCGGCGAGGGCGCCCTTTATTTTCGGATCGGCCTTCATCGCAGCCTGCAGCTGCATCTGATGTTCTTCGATCGAATTCCAGATTTCCGGATCGAGCAGCGCATTTTGGAATCCTTTGTATGCCTTGCGTCCGTTCTCGATCCCGAAGAGGTCCTCCCGCACGCGACGTCCATTTTCGAAAGAGCGTTTTGCGAACGCGCCCAGCATGGACTCACGCCGGTAAAGCAGGTTGAGGTAATAAGGCACTTCGTTGTCTCGCTTGTCCGCCAGTTCCGCTGTGGTCAGTTGTCGTTCGGTGCGACCGGGGTTGCCGCTGACGAAGGTCAATTCACCATCCGACGGCCCCTTCGGGTTCCATTTCAGGAAATGCTCGATTTTGGCCGGTTGGCCGTTTTCGTAAGCGCGGAAGAAGCAGACATCGAGATCGAAACGCGGATACTCGAAGTTGTCCGGGTCGCCGCCGAAAAAGGCGATTTGCTGCTCCGGTGCGAAGACAAGGCGGACATCGTCGTAGCGCTTGTAGCGATACAAATTGTAAACGCCGCCCTGATAAAGCGTGACGACATCGGATCGCTGACCGGTCTTCTCCTTGCTCTCTTTTTCGATCTCGGCGATCACCTTCGCGCGGGCTTTGCTCGCTTCCTCGCCCGATACTCCGCCGGGCACGCCGGCGTTCACGCGGTCCGTCACGTCTTCGATCGACATCAGGACGTTGAGTTCGAGATCGTCCGCTTTCACTTCTTCGGCGCCGGTCTTCGCGTAAAAGCCATCGCGCACGTAATTGTTCTTTTCCGTGCTGAATTTCTGCAGCGTGTCGAGGCCGACGTGGTGGTTCGTGATCACGAGTCCGTTCGCGGAGACGAAGGAGCCGGAGCCGCCGGAATTGAAGCGCACGCTCGACTTCTGTAGATGCTCGAGCCATTGCGGCGTGGGCTCGAACTGATATTTCTCTTGCAGTTGTTTGAGCGGCGGATTGTTGAACAACCACATGCCTTCGTCGGCCGAAACGGAAGCGGCCAGGGGGAAAAGAAGGAGAGAAACCGACGCTAGCAGCAAACGACGAGAGAGGGACATAAGGTAGCGAATCTAGGACGGTCACGTCACGCGACAAGAAAAACGAAACCCTGGCCGCTTGCTCGTCAGACTAAACAGCTGTCGCCGGAATTACTTGAGGCAGCAGATACCGCCGTTGCAGCAATCAGCTGAAGAAGGCGCCACCGCTTGCGCCGATCCCATGAGCAGCGCGAGAGAAGCAATCTCCATTACTGTCCCGGCCGGCGAGTGTGTCCCGACCAATGGATGGCTCTAATTTGCCATCCATCATCTTTTTTAAACAGCACCATGAGCTCGGCGTTCTCGGTATCCACCGGTTTTCCGCGGAACATGCCTTTGCAGGTCCCGGTGGCGCTCACCCAAGCCACGTTCCCTTCCTGGCGAACGATCGTGGCACCTCGGGTGGCAGGGACTTCGCGCGCAAATTCGATGTCTGCGGGCAGATGCTGGCCCTCGTATTCCGCCCTCGTTTCGCGCACTCCCATTTCCAAAATTTCGGCGTCGGGCGCGAGGAGATCCATTGCTGCCGATCCGTCGCCGCGGACGAGTGCGTCGTGAAACGCTTTCTGCGTGCGCACGATCGCTTCCCGGTCTTGCGCGGTAGGAAGGGGCCGGCGACACGCGGGTAGAGAGGCGAAGAGGGCGAGCGAAGCCAGCGTG
>JBDUAH010000116.1:0-7394 GCA_040004745.1 Chthoniobacterales bacterium
CGACACGCCCCATTTTCCCGCCGCGCACGCGTTTGACACCCACGCGCCTAAAGAACGAACATCAGCAACATGCCAGCGACTCTGTTCTCTTCGCCCGGCCGGCCCGATAAGACTTTCTCGATCGCGGTCGTGACGGCGGTCATCGTGGGCTTGGGAGAATTGCTGGCCGTGGCGTTGCACTACGGCGCTCAGATTCGCGCCACGCGTCACACCGCTGCGCCGGCACCGGCAACCGCCAGTCAGCCAGCCACGAATACGGCGCAACCGCCGGTCGCCGCCTCCACCGCACCTGCCACCGCCAACGTCGCCCCCAGCAACGCCGTCCTCTCCGTGGGCGAGGAACTGCTGAACGAAGCCAGCCAACTCCGCGCTCGTGGCGATACGACAAACGCGCTCGATCGGCTGCAGAAAGCGGCGGAGCGCGATCCGCAAAACGCGCGCGTCTGGGCGGAGATGGCGATGATTTACGAATCGATGGAGCTCTTCGATCGCTCGAACGAAACGTGGCGGAAGATCCAGGAAATCGGGCCGTCCGCGGGGCCGCTCTACGAATTAGCCGACATGAAATTGAAGGTGGGCGCCGCGCCGACGACACCATCGGCCGCTTCCGCGGGACCAGGGTTTGCCGGCGTGTCACCGCTCGATAACGGGGCCATGCGCAGTAATCCGGAGGGCATTCCGGACGGCTCTACCTTTGGCATCACGGAGGCGACCGTGACCGAAAACCCCGACGCCGATGCCGAGACGAACCTCACTTTGCGCGTGAGCGTGAAGGTACGTTCGAACACCATCATCGATCACACGAAGGTGAAAATTCAGGTCTATTTCTACGACACGGTCGAGAACAACAAAGTGGCGTTGACCGATGCCGAGGTGAACTACGAATGGGTCACGCCCGATCACGATTGGAAGGAAAGCAACCCCGAGATTTTGGCGGTCGGTTACGTGCGGATGAAAAACGGCTCTCTCTCAACCGAAGCTGCTCTGGCCGCAGCGGCGGCCGCCGTCACTCCGCCCACATCGGGCCGCAAAGGCAGCTCCGCGAAGAAGCCTGCTGCGACCGATTCGTCGAATCGCAAGTATGCGGGCTACCAGGTCCGCGTTTACTACATGGATCAACTGCAGGATGTGCGGGCTGAGCCGACCAAGCTCCTGAATCTTTTCCCGCCGCCGCTCAGTCTGGCGAATCCCTGATGCAACTGCTCGTCGTCCACCACGACGCTGAGGTTGGCGAAGAGTTGGTGCGGATGGTGAAGGATTACACCGAGCATCACTGCGGCTTTGCGGACTCCGATCGAGCGGCGGTCGATTGGGCCCGCGGGGTCCCGCGTTGTTCGCTCCTCATCACGCAGTTGCAGGGCGAAGACGTAAACGGCTTGCGTCTGGCCGCGACCTTGAGCGACACTTTTGCCGGTTTGCAGACGATGTTTCTGCCAGACTACGCGGCGGAAGAACAGCGGCTCGACATTCCCGACACGAAAGTTTTTCCGGAGCCGATCGATGGCGAACGTTTGCTCAACGCCATCGAGCGCGCAGAAGCGCAACGGCAGACTGGGATGGATCTTTTTCATTCCCTGGATGTCCTGCAAATGTGCTGCCTGAGCGGACGTAGCGGCGCGGTGCAATTAGTCCGCGGCACGCAAACGGCCGTCGTTCACCTGCTCAGTGGACGCATCGTGCATGCCGAGCGTGGAACCGCACGCGGGGCGGAGGCCTTGTACGAAATCGTCCCGTGGGAAGCGGTAGAGTTCGCCTATGATTACACCGTGCGCGCCCCCGTCGATTCCATCAAAGTGCCATGGCACGAAGCCGTCATCACCGCGGTGAACCGTCGCAAAGACCAAAGCGTCGGCAGCGCCACCGACGCGACCGAAAAAACACCGCCCCCCCTCGCCGGCACCCCTCCCAAATCCGGACGTTGGTTCGGAAACCGCGCGTAAGCGGAGCCAGCCCTTCCCCGGAAGACCTCTCCACCGCCGCTCGGCAATTCTTTCATCTCACAGCAGTTGCGTTATTCTAAGCGCTCCATGCGGGTCCCAACTTTCCTCCTTCTCCTGTTTTCGCTCGTCGGAACTGCGTCTGGCCAAATCCAGGTGGACCTTAAATTCAAGCGCCTCCAGTACATTGCCTACGAGCCCCTCATTGCCACGGTGACAATCACCAACCTCGCCGGCCGCGCCATCGACCTTCGCGACGAGGCCGGGCACACCTGGTTTGGCTTCGAAGTCACCGTGGGCGAAGGCCAGATTCTCACACCCATGAATCAAGAGGGCGAGCCGCCGCTGCGCATGGAAGCCGGCCAAACCGTCACCCGCAAAATCAACCTCGCTCACCGTTTTCCGGTCCAGGAACTCACCACCTATCACGCTCGCGCTCACATCTTCTTTGCCGACCTCAATAAGTTCTTTTACTCGCCTTCCCGCGCCTTTCAGGTCGGCGACGCTCGCCCCATCTGGCAGCGCTCCGTCGGCATCCCGGATGGAGTCGCGGCCACCGGCGACGCCCGCACCTATTCCATTCTCTCCAATCGTTTCCCCGATCACACCAGCCTCTACGTCCGCGTGGAGGACAAAAGCAGCGGCGTGGTTTACAGCACGTTTCCTCTCGGGCGCACCGTCGGTGCCGAGGAACCTCAGATGGAGTTGGACCCTCAGAATCTCCTGCATGTCCTCCATTGCTCCGCGCCGCGCACCTGGACTTATTCGCGCATCGGCTTGAACGGCGAACTCGTCGCTCACGCCACTTTTATGGAAACAAAGACGCGTCCGAGTTTGCGGCGCGGCCCAGAAGGGGCTATCGCGGTTCACGGGGGCATGCTCGAACGAACGGTGGCGCCGGATGTCAAACGGTCCGGCCCGAAGCTTTCCACCAGACCAGCAGCACCGCCCGACGATGATTAAATTTTCCTGCACGCAATGCCACGTTTTCTCCTACGCCTGAACCGTTCCAAGACTCTTGCCACCCTCTGCGCCGCCCTGTTCCTGAGTGCGACCATAGTGGATGCCGGCGCCGCCTCCGGAACCATCGTGGTCGATGCCGGACACGGTGGCTTTGACCGCGGCGGCGTTCCGCGTCAGCAGATCGGCGAAAAAGCTCTCACGCTCGACGTCGCGCAGCGCCTTAAGAGAGTCCTCCAAGAAGCGGGCTATCACGTGGTGATGACGCGGGACAGCGACGTCTTCATCCCCCTCGGTCAGCGCACCTCCATCGCCAATTCCCAGCGCGGCGCCACCTTCGTTTCCATCCATTTCAATTCCGCCAACCGGGCAGGAGCCAACGGCATCGAGACCTATTATTACCGGGGCGACAGCGCAGGTCTCGCGGCCAATATCCATCGCAACGTCGTCGCCATCGCTCCGGGCGAAAACCGCGGCATTCGCCGCCGCGGTTATTTCGTTCTTCGCCGGACTAACATCCGAAGCGTTCTCGTCGAATGCGGATTTCTCACCAACCCGACCGAAGGCCGTTACGCGCTGCAATCCAGCTATCGCCAAAAATTAGCTGAAGCCATCGCGCGCGGCATCCAGGGCGAACACGCACCTTACAACAAGCCTCTCACGCGCGGCTCGGCCGCTTCGTCGGAAGTGCTGCCGCAAAATATTGCCGGCCCCGACTTCGTGCGGGCCGCTCCCCGCGCCGCGCGTTCCTCGAAACGCTCGAGGAGTTCGAGGAAATCGTCGCATTCTTCCCGCAAGAAAAGCTCCAAGAAAAAGAGCTCCAGCAGCAAAAAGAAGAAGAAAAAGTAGAGCAGAGCCCCGAAGCCGCCCGCGGCGAAGAGTGGCATGGAGAACGTGATAACCGACCAGGCATCCCATCCTGCATCCTCGGTCGTCACTTCCAAGCAGATGCGCGCGGCGGAGGAAGCTGCTTTCGCCGGCGGCATCACCGCGGAAGCCCTCATGGATCAAGCCGCGACGGGCATCGCAGGCGTCGTGGAAAAATTCTTTCCGAAAAATCCCGGCCATTGCGTTGTTTTCTCCGGAAAAGGAAACAACGCGGGTGATGCCTTCGCCGCGGCGCGGCTTCTGCAAGAGCGCGGATGGACGATCGAACTCCACCTCGCTTTCCCGGAGGGAAAATGTGGCGAGCTGGCGCGGAAAAAACTTCGCTCGTTAGACCAATCCATCAGCGAGAGCCCTCACCGCCACAGCGTGATCCTGGACGGCTTGCTCGGGCTCGGCGCAAAGCTGCCATTGCGCGACCCGATTGCGAGTGCGTGTCGGGAAATCAATCGCCGTCGTCTCGAAGAAAATGCGTTCGTCTTCGCGATTGATATTCCCACGGGACTCGACGGCGATTCCGGCGCGGCGGACGCTGACTGCGTGATCGCCGATTTTAACCTAACGATTGGATTCGCCAAACGCGGCCTCGTCGTAGACCAAGCCCTCGATTTCGTCGGTCGGATCGAGCGCATTCCTCTACCCGATCTTGACCCCCCCGAACAGAGCAATGCTGTCCTCGCCGATGGGAGCGCCCTGAGCGGACTTCTCCCGCGTCGCAAATTTGGCGCCTACAAAAACCAGTTCGGCCGCGTCGGTGTGGTCTCGGGATCAAGGGGCTTTTCCGGAGCTGCGATCCTCTCCGCGACCGGCGCTTTGCGCGGCGGCGCGGGATTGGTGGAACTTTTTGTTCTGGAAGAGATTTACTCGATCGTCGCCGCCACCGCTCCGCCGGAGGTGATGGTGAAACCGATTTCTTCCTACTCAGCCCTCCTCGCAGAACCAATCGATGTCTGGGCTGTCGGTCCCGGGTTGGGCCAGGAACACGCCAACGAAATTCGTCGGCTGATTCAGGAGGCGCAGCAGCCAATGGTCGTTGACGCGGACGCGCTCAACGCCCTCGCCCGCGATCCTTCGATTTTAAGCCAGGGCAAAGGGCCACGCCTCCTCACTCCGCATCCTGGAGAAATGAAACGCCTCTTCCCCGCCGAAGAAAAATCACGGGCCGAACAAGCCCTGGAATTCACTGCCAAATATCCGGTCACGCTTCTACTGAAAGGCAGCCGCACCATCGTCGCCGAGCGCGATCATCCGCTGAGTTACAACACTACCGGAACCCCCGGCATGGCCACGGGCGGCATGGGCGACGTCCTCACCGGCGTGTGCGCCGCACTCATCGCGCAAAAGCTCTCACTATTCGATGCTGCGCGGCTCGGTGCATGGCTCTGCGGTCGCGCCGCGGAGATCGCGATTTTCAACGGAGACTCAAGCGAGGAATCTCTCCTCCCCAGCGATCTTCTCAATCATCTCGGCAGAGCCTTTCGCGAATTGAGCTTTTAGGAAAACGCGGCGCATCCCCAAACGTGATTCAACCGAGTCAGCGGGGCCATTCGCCAAGCCACACCAAATACGCTCAGCCCTGAGATTAATGCGGCCCGTCCAGCAGCCGCGCAAACCGCGGATTATTCCGCAACGGATCCCATTCCCAACGAGACTTCAAATCGTTCACCGTCACGCTATAAAAAGTGCTATCGACTGCGCCCGGCGTCTTCAGCAAACCCTCTAGGCGTGTAATCGCCTGCTCGTCCTCTCCCACGCGCGCTTCGATCAACGCCAGGTAACAAAGCATAGTCGCGCCATCCACCGCATCGTCCGAGATCGGCTTTAACTCCACTGCCCGGCGACCTTCTCGTAGCGCTTCCTCCTTCAGCCCAAGGAAGGCGTCCGCCAGTCCGAGGTTGGCGTGCGATTCCGCAATCAAGGGCGCCACCTTCGCCGCTGCCGCAAACTCCGTCCGCGCCTGCTCTAACATCGGCCGGGCCGCCTCCATACCATCGCGCGCCAGCACCGTGCAGCCCGCCAGTAACGCTTTCGGCGTCGAACCCCCGTTCAGGTAATCCACGGCATCGAGCGACGTCTTCTTCAAAGCGTTTTCCGCTCCATTGAAGTCGCGATTAATCATTGCCACATCCCAGCGGCAACCGGTCACACCTCCATCGGGATCAACCTCCGGTCCGATGCTTGCGAGCATCTCGCTGAAGGGGCCGGTGCCGTGGCCCTGGAAAAACTCCAGATAGCCGGCCTGGATTTTCGCGACTAACGAGTCCGGCGCCAGACCGCGCCAGCGCTTCATCGCCCGATCTGCCTCTCGCCAGCGCCGCAGCGCGGAATACGTGTAAACCAAATTGCGCGTCACGTTCGCATTTTGCGGATCGAGTTTTTCCACCCGCTCATAGGATGCGATCGCTTCCTGCCATTTTCCCTGGCGGCGCTGGACGGCCGCGATCAACGCCGAAATATCCGACTCGTTAGGCGCGAGTCGCGCGGCGATGGCAAACTCCTGCGAAGCGGCCTCATAATTTTCGTCCATCCAGTAGAGACAAAGCCCCTGCGCGAAATGCGCCTCCCCGAGGTTGGGATCGAGGCGGAGCGCGGCCGCCGCTTCCGCGCGCGCTTTCGAGGACCAGCTTTCGAGCGGTTCGTGAAAATGAAATATCGCCGCGCACGTCGAAGCCAGATGCGCATGGGCGAGGGCGAAATCCGGATCCAGTGTGGTCGCCCTTCGGTAAAGTTGTTCCGCCTCCTGATAATCGCGCAAGAGCGTGTCCGGCCGATGTTCGAGTTCGAAAGCGCGCAGATAGAGGGCGTAGGCTTCGGCGTTGTTCGTCGGCTTCCGCGCGACCCGCTCCTTCTCTTCCGGCGAAAGTTTTGCCCGCAGCGCCTTCGCAATCTCGGCTGCAAGCTCGCCTTGCAAACCGAGGGAATCCTCCAGGGTGCGATCGTAGCGCTCTCCCCAAATTTGCCGACCCTTCTGGGTATCGGTCAGCTGCACATTCACGGCCACGCGATCACCCGACCGACGGACACTTCCCTCTAAAATATTCGTCACCCCCAGCGCGTCCGCGATTTCACCCAGCTTCCTCTTCTCCTGCGTTCGATAGGACAGAGTGGAAGTCCGGCTAATTACTTTGAGATCACTAATCTTCGAAAGACTCGTTAGGATGTCGTCCTGAATCCCATCCGCAAAATACTCATTTTCCTTGTCTGCCGTCATGTTTGCGAACGGCAAAACAGCGATACTCTTGGCCGACACATCGCGTGGACGAAAACGATCAAAAAGCAGTAACGCCACCGCCAGAGCGAGGACGCCGATGATGATAAAATCCATCTTCCGGCCGATGTCTTTGCGTGCTGCCGGCGTGACGTCTTCCTCGCGCACGAGCCCTTCCGGCGTGATTTCGTAGAGCCACGCCACCAGCATCGCGATCGGGAATCCGGCGATCGAGATCACGACGATCATGCGCACCGTGGAGTTCGAGATTTCGAAGATCGGAAAGACCTGGGTCGCGACCTGAATGAGCAGCCAACTCACCGCGCAATAGCCGACTGCGGCGCGATAGACGTTCCGCCGTTTCAGCTCGGCAAGAAATTTCTTAAGATTCACGGGCAGATAGG
>JBDUAH010000006.1:0-24304 GCA_040004745.1 Chthoniobacterales bacterium
GCCACGCCCCTGTGGGACGTGCGAGATCGGCGTGGCCGGGACAAAGACACCGCACCCTCCAATCAACTCCCCCCGCCCCGGCACGTCCCGCAGGGACGTGGCTACAAATCGGTCAGTAGTTTGGCACGCGTCGGCGCCGTCCCGCTCGAGTCCAAAACCAACTGCCGCACCGGTAACTTCTGCGCGACATAACGCGGCACACCCAGACCCGCTTCAAGATCACTAGCGCGCAGAAAAACCAGAAGCTTGCTTTGCATTCCCGCCGCGCGGAGATGCCGCACGATTTGCTCCGCCGCGAATTGTTGCGCCACCACCTGCCCCCGGTATGATCGCGCCGGCGCTTCTCGCGGCGCCGAATTCTCGTTGTAGGCCTCGAGCGCACCCGGCGGCGTCGTGTAACCGCGGGGGAGTTGCTTCTCTTCCTCCAGCGTCAGACGCTCGCGCGTTTCCAGTTTCGCCAGAAACACCGGCAGACAGCCCAGCGCCACATGCCGCAAACCCACCAACCGCTCATCCCGCAGCACCGCGCGACAATGCTCCCGCGCCCGCCCGTTGCCCACCATCTCCAATCGCCGGATCACCTCCTCGCGGGCGTTCCCGGTGCTGGCTTGCAACTCGTCCAGCAAAGGTTGCTGACTCGCGTCTAATAAATCCCATCCGATCGCAAACGGCGCGCCGTTCTGCCGGAACGCATCCAGCAAACGCGCCGAAGGCTCCGATCGCCCTCCGAACGCCGCCCGCTCCGCCGGAAAATAAACAACCTCCGCATTCGCCACCAGCGCCACGTAATCCGTGCCCGCGCTCGGAGCATCCCGAGTCTCGATCGCGGCGTGCCGAGGCAACGCCGGTTTACCGGAAAAAATGCTGCACCCGCTCAGCGCGATCACGCCGAGCACGACGGCCGAATAACGCAGCAGCCGTGCCATGGTTTTCACGCGCCCGGCTGCGACTGCGGCATCAGTTCCGGTGCCGGCTCGTGGGTCGTGGCGGGCAAACCTCGCGCGTAACGCCGCCGCGTCCGCCAGCCGGCCGCGAGGATGCGGCAACCGATCGAAAAACTCCGGCGCCACGTCACGCCCGACACCTTTTGCTCACCGGCCAGGCGCTCGCGTTCATGCGCCGGCACTTCGATAATCGCGACATTGCGCAAGGCCGCGCCGACCTGCGCCTCGATCGTCCAGCCAAACGTCATTTCCTGCAGCGCGAGCGCATCAAACAATCGCCGCTGGATGATCCGAAGCGGTCCCAAATCAGCGAACCACCGTCCCGTCAGCACGCCACACCACGAACCAAGAACGTAATTAGCCAGCACATTGGGCAACGTCATGGTCCGCCAGTTACTCCGGCGTCCCGTCCGAGCTCCCAGCACCATTGCGAATCCCTGCTCGTATGCCGCCACCAAGGGCGCGAGATCGCTCGGATCGCTCGCCCCATCCGCCGCCATAAAACAATACGCACTCACCTCGGGAAAAGCCTCCTCCAAAGCGTTGATCGCCGCCTGGCAACCGTGTCCATATCCGCGCCGCGCCGTTTCCGCCACCACTACCGGATACTGTCGCGCTATCTCCGCCGTGCGATCCGAGGAATTGTTCACCCCCACCGCGACGACAAATTTCTCGCGCTCAATCACAGTCAGGAGCTCTTCCAAAACCCGCCCGATGCAGGCCTCCTCATTACAGGCCGGAATAATGATCGCGATGCGGGAAGTGTTCACGTTACGTAAGAGGATCGAAGGCGTCGTTTCATTCCCGCGCGATGGACAAGACCAGTTGTCCCTCCGCCACCATCACCTCATTCACCGTCGCCTTGACCCCAAACTGTACCAAATCATTCACCTGCGCCAACTTCTCCGCCCGCAAGCGAATCATTTCCTCCGGCCGCGCCGCGCGCTGGAACTTCATCCCGCGAATGGCCGAGAGTAGGAAAAGCGGACGCGCATCTGCCGGATAACCCGAAGCCGCTGCGATGCCCGCGGTTTGCGCCAGCGCCTCGGTCAGGATCACGCCCGGCACCAGCGGGTTCCCCGGGAAATGCCCGGCAAACATTGGATCGTCCGCGGCGAACTTCATCGAGCACTCCGCGGAGACGCCCGGCTCGTTAGCCAGCAATTCCTGCACAAAAACAAACGGCGCCCGATGCGGAAGACCGAGGTGAAGCGCGGACGTCTCGTCCTCGTCTGCGCTCTGAGCTTTCAAAATAGTTCTAGGACAAGAACAACGACGAGGACCAACCGGATTACCCGCCGTTCACAAAGTAAACGAACTTCCAACTCCCGCCCACCCGTCGAATACCGACGCGGTAACCCTCATACGTCACCGCGGAATTCGCGAACTGCGGAGGCGCCACCATGAAATCTTCTTTCTTAGCAAACTTCTCCGAGAGGATTCCCGCCAACTCCGGCCAAAGCCCCTTCTCATCCCAATACTGAAAGACGCCGTCCCCTTTCTTATCCGTCTCTGGCGTGCCGCCCATCGCATAGGCGAAATCCGAGGTCATCATGCCGGCGAGCGTGGTCATATCGCGCGCGTCCACCGCCTGACGCAGCCGACCCACGAACGCTTGGAAATCCACATCCGCACTGTCCTCCGTCGTCTGCGCATCCTTCTTCGCCTGCGCCACCGCTTTTTTATTCGCCGGCTTCTTCGCCGGGGATTTACACCCGCTTAAAACGACAGCCACTAGGAGTAAAATAGACGCGATCGTTCTCATCTCAGGAAGGTTGTTCCATGTTTGGGTGGTAAATTCAAGACCGGCGTGTCGCCTGCGTTGCTTCCGACTCCGCCGGCTCGCCCGGGCGTTTCCACCGCCCGCGCAGTGGATGCGCGATGAAGATAAAATAAAGCGTCCGCACGATATCCACCAGACTCGCCGGTGGACTCGTTAGCCGACCCGCCCCACTCCGCAAAGCCGCAAATACATTCTCTGCAGTCACCTCCGCCGGCCGCGGAATGCTCGTGTAATGCGAACCAAAGGCCGTCAGCTCATGCGCATCCGAAGTCGCCAGGAGCGGCTTCCCAAAGCGCGCCGCCGCCGCCCGCGCCGGCCGGTTCCGATCGAACCAGCCCTTGTGGAAATGGCAGATCTCGATCGCATCAAAGCAATCGATGTTCTCCCGCAGCCGGCGCCCCCCAATCGAACCGCCCGTGATGTAAAACGGATGCGGCGCAAAAGTGAAAAACGTCTCCCCGCGCCGCGCCCGCAGCCGCCGCACATCGTCAAAATCCCGCAGCTCTGCCGCCTCTTCCGGCGTCACATTCAGCACCACGATATCGGCCCCATGCAGCCGCATCTCCGCCGCCGGGATCAAGAGAATGCCCATCGCTGCGGCATCCGCGAAAACCTCCGCCCGTTGAAACACCGCATCATGCAGCGTGATCGCCAACACCTCGATTCCCGTCGCCTGCGCCCGCTCCAGTAACTCATGCGCGGTGTAATCCAGCATATCCTTCGGATCGTCCAACGTATGGATATGCAGATCCAACTTGATCCAATCGCTCGCCGCTTCCGTGATCACTCCCATCAGCCGCGAACTTTATCGCGGCTACCCTCGCGTCCAAATGCTTTCGGTCGCTGCCCAGTTCCGCCGCCTATCGCGCCATCGTCTGGCCGATCGCTTCGGCAAACGCCAAATGATTGCCATCCGCGACCGTGATCATATCGAAGTGCACGGAAGAGACGGGTTTACCCTCTATCAACGAAGCCCAATCCGGATCGCGTCGTAGTTTCCGCGCTAGCTTGAAAGACCGACCCCGCCCTCGGGGGCCAAGCGAACGGATAAAAAAAACAGGAACGCCCGCGTCCTGAGCGCGGGCGCCCTTTGGCTTTGCGCTTCCGTGGATTTAAGCTGCGCGCAACTTCAGCCTCCAAAATAGGCCCGAATCACAAACCCCGATTGATTCGAACCGCGTGGCCCTCTGCCAGCTCTCACGGCTTACTGCGGCAGCCGCCCACGCGCCATTATGTCGTCAACGATTTGATCCAAACATTTCGAAGTGAAGAAGACAAGACAAGATTCGCCCGCTCGGCTACGGCGTCCCGCCCCTATTGCGCGAGGGTCCCCAGCGGCAAACGCAAACATCGCCACCATCACCGGAGGATCGCCCACGCCCACCGCTGTTTTCGTCTTCGCGTCAGGATCGCCAACGCCCAAGACAGATGTTTTCGCCCTCGCCGGAGGGTCGCCAGAGGCAAATACAAATGTTTTCAGCCTCGACAGAGGGTCTGGAACGACAAAAACAGCAGTTTTTGACTATTTCGAAGACAAGCGCGCAAAAAACGCGGCCCCTCTTGCTCTTTTCCAGAATTTTCGGGCCTTCCTCAAACGCGGCAACGCTACCTCCGCAACCCCACCCAAGGCTTCCTCGCCTCGCTTAATCGGCGACGGCAAACTACATTTCGTCAGCGTTCTCGACCTGCTTGGAAGCATATTCCAGCGCGGATTCGAGGCGGCCTTATGGGCTGATTTTTCTTTGCGACGCGCGCGGACTCACGCGGAAGCCAGGTCGGCCTCCAACGGCTTCTCTTTCTTGAAGCGGGTCACGCCCAGAATGCTGAAGCCAATCACTTCGCCATTCTCGCTGACCCGTTCCATCACAGCATCATGACCGGTTTCTTTTTCGTAGCCGGCGGCTTCCGAAAACCTCACTTCCAAATAATCAGCTTCCGCGTCGAACCAGACTTTTACTTTATCGGCCATAAATCCTTTCCGGCTTTGGGTTTGTCGGTCACATAAGCAGTGACCACAAACGCATCGTCTTCCGCGTATTTAACCACAACGCAGAGCCATTTACCATTGACGATTGTGCGTGCATAGAACTCGTAGAACAACCGCACGGCGTCGTCGGAACGCGAAAGCCGCACCAATTGCGGCAGGTGCAAAGTGCGCTCGATCTCTGCGCCCATCTGCTGCATTTCAGGATGCTCCAGAATGTGCGCCAGGCGCTCGTCCGTAAGCCGCACTTCGCGGCCAAAGCAGTCTTCAAGAACCTTCATGTTTTTCGATCGGCAAACTAGCCGTTTCTCCTTCAAATCGGAGCGCAGCTGGCGAGACTTCCTGCAATCGGATACTGGCTTCTCGGGCGACGACTACTTCGAACACGCGGCTCGTTGGGCTCGGACCGACAGCCCAGAATAGCCGAGGTTGGCGCTCTTGAAGCGCAATCCATTTTCGGTGCGCATTTTTACGCTCCCCATTCTCACACGACGGCTCGTGCTCTCCGGCGCAGCATTTAGCCAGGTTGCGAAGCAACTCATCGACTTCGCGCGCGGTCTTCTTCACCTCGACGGCGATGTCTTCGTTCTCAAAATCTGGTGCCCTAAAGGCCATGAGATCGAAGGCGTAATCCTTCGACTGCATCCCCAGGCATTCGACCGGCCAACCGTAGTCCAGATGCAATCTCGCCCCGACCGCCACCGTGATTACGCTCTCCAGCCACAGACTGAGAGGTCGCGGTTGCACGCTCTTGAGCCCCTCCCAAAAGAGCGTTTCCGAGGTCATCCCGCGCGCCATTCTCAGGCGCTGTCGCTTCCCGATGGACGCGACGTTGCAATCGAGCGCCCGCAGGAAGTCGTGAGCGTCCTGTTCGCCGAGCGTATCGTTTCCCAGACTGAAACCTTCGACTGAGTATTTGTGCTTCGCATCATTACAGTACGCGGGAAGCCACTTATCTCTCACCCGGCGTATGAACTCGCGTTTGGATCCTGAGACGAACGGATTCATGAGGTCGCTTCGATCTCTCCTTATTTGGGGAGTGGCTACTGCAACGCCGTCATCGGTGATGAAGGCCGCGTGTTTGTCCGGAGGAAGCGGCAGACCGGGCGCGATGATCTTTTCACCGGCTTTTTCTTTGGCGGCGCAGGCGAGGTTCGATTTGAGGAGAAAGGCGAGTGTGTCGGCTTTGGCGGGCATTCCGTAGGCGGCGCGGACGGCGGTGTCGAGGCGGGCTTGGGCGGTGCGGAGGGGGTTGTCGCCGGGTTCGTCGAGGGTGCGGTAGAGGGCGCGCAGGGACCAGCCGTGCGCGGCCATCACCTCGCGCCGCAAGGCCCGCAGCGCCACCGCGGCGGCGGCGACTTCGGCGATCTGCCCGCGCGTCGGGCTCTGCGGCCACGGGAAGTGTCGACGATCACAGTCATCATGATAAACGTCTCGGTATGCAGAAATCAACGAGGCGTGCAACAGGTGGCGCGGAATTCGTGAAATGGTTTCGACCTTTGCTCGACTGCCTGCGCGAACTGGGAGCAGCCAAGCCGCGCGAAGCTGCGAATTGGATTGCCAAGACTGAAAAGGTTCCGATGGCAGTTCAGGATGAGTTGATGGCGTCGGGATCTGAGAGATTCCTTAACCAAGTCCAATGGGCCCGACAGTACCTGGTTTTTGAAGGTTTGCTCGATGGCAGTAAACGGGGGATTTGGACCCTCACGCCCAGGGGGATGAAGACTCACCTTGCCGACGACGACGCCAAAGCCATCTTCGCAAAGCGGGTGAAGATTCATGCAGCAGTGCGCGCGAAAGCGGGCGCGAAGGCTGACCGTGGAAGCACCGCCGAGGGAAAACAGGAGGGTGTCGGCGTGGTCCCGGAAGATGAGGTCAAGGAAGCGGAGTTATTGACGATCCTCCGCGGTCTGACGGCCAAGGATTTGAGCAATTCTGTCGGCATCTACTGCTCGCGTATGACTTCGAGAACGTCACGGTAACGAAGCAAACCCGTGACGGAGGGATTGATGGCGAGGGACGGCTTAAGACCAATCCGTTTGTCAGCGCGGTGGTCGTGTTTCAATGCAAGCGCTACCGCGCTTCAGTGTCGAGTGAGGAGGTGACGCGCCTGCGCGGATCTGCGGGCGGACGGGCCGACAAGGCATTACTGATTACGACGGGCACCTTTAGCGGCCCGGCCAAAGAAGAAGCGATTCGGGTGAGTCCGCACATCGAACTCATTGACGGCGAGCAACTCGTAGCCATGTGCGAGGAGAAGAATCTGGGACTGAAACCGCGGACGGTTTACGACATCGACTACGAATTCTTCTCATCGTTCCAAAAATAGCCTCCACGCGTGCGGTGGCATCCCAGCTCGGCCCCGCGCGATTTCATCTCGATCAGGACGCGGCCGAGGCCAGAGGAGATCGGCGAATTTCTTGCCGGTGGCTTTTCGCGCTTCCTCGCCTTGCACCAATTCGAGCTGGGCGGTGCCGGGCTTTCTCCGAATGCGAAACTCGAAGGTGGCGCCGGCTTCAATGACCCCTTCTACGATGACCCCTTCGTGGCCGAGAGCGCGGAAGAAGCGTTCGAGGAAGGCTTGTGCCTCGCTTTTTTCATCGCCTTTCAGTGAACGGGCGAACCGCGCGAATTCTTCCAGCGCGATCTTCAGTTCCTCGGGCATTGAGAGAATCAGAACGTCGCGAGCCGGACAAGCATCTTGCGCCGCCGTTTCCGTCCCGCGCCGCGCGGGCGATCTCTTCGGCGCGAGCTTCCGTGAGTCGCGCCACTACCGTTCGTGCCCGCAGCGTTCCGCGGACGCGGATTTACCGCGCCATCGTCTGGTCGATCGCTTCGGCAAACGCCAGATGCGCACCGCTTCGCCGGCTGCTACTGCTCCGCCAGCCAGCGACGGGCTACCTGCAAATCTGCGCTCGTGAGACCGTGGGCCGCTTCCTGGATTTCAAACGTCAGCAGGGCGCCCGCTTTCTGGAATTGCGCAGAGAGCCGCTGCGCATTTTCGAGCGGGATGATCGGATCGTGACGACCGGCGCTGATGAGGACGCGATGATCATGCAGGTCGGCCGCGGGCGGATTTGAGAGGACGACCATGGCGCGGAAGAGAATCGCCGCCGGAAAGACCTCCGGACGCAGCAACATCGCGACGGCGGCAATGTTCGCGCCATTCGAATAGCCGACCGCGGTAAGGTGGCTCGGTTCGAATCCATAATGCGCTGCGGCCGCCGCGATGAAATCAGCCAGCTCATGCGCGCGTTGAACCACGTCTGCTTGATCGAAAACTCCTTCGGCGAAGCGACGGAAGAAACGCGGTGCGCCGTTTTCCGAGACTTGGCCGCGCGGACTCAAGAGAGCTGCTCCGGGATCTAATTCCCGACCGATCGGGAGCAGATCGTTCTCGTCGCCGCCGGTGCCATGAAGCAGGAGAAGGACGCGCGAACTTCTGGCCGCGCTCGGAGAATACTGGTGGATGAAATTGAGGTCGCTCACCGCTAGAGGTTATCCGTGCCTCGACCAGCGCCCAAGTTTATCTGGCAAAAACTGGCCACGAACGATTGGATCGAGGCGAACGGTGCAGCGTTACAGGAGGCGACGGACGGCAGCCATGCGGTAGTGGAGGATGTGAAGAAGGTTCGACTGCGGATCGAATTTTTCTGCGGGAACAACACGATCGCGCGAGATCTGAAACGCGCCTTCGGAGGATCGATTCTGCGACTGCCAGAGAATTGGGAGGCACAATGGTTTTCCGCGCACCGGACGAAACTGCTCCGGATCGGTAAGCGTTTGACCATCGCGAGCGAACCGGGGGACGCCGCCACCGACACGCCGCGGCTCGTGATTCCCGCCAGCACCGCCTTTGGCACCGGAGAACATGCGACCACCGCGATGTCGTTGCGGCTGTTGGAGGGCGTCACGCGTGGATGGCCAACGGGCTGGAGCATGCTGGATGCGGGAACTGGTTCCGGAATTTTGGCGTTGGCGGGACGCGCATTCGGCGCGAGCGACGTGCTCGCGATCGATAACGATCCGCTCGCGATCAAAACGGCGAAATGGAACGCGCGTGAAAACGGAATTCGGGGCGTGGATTTTCGAGTGGGGGATGTGACTCGCGCGCTCGCGGGCAGGTTCGACCTGATCGCGGCCAATTTATTTTCCGAGCTGTTGATCGCGGTCTTACCGCGGTTCAAACGGGCGATTAAACGGGACGGCTGCCTGATTTTATCAGGGGTGATGCGAACACAAGAGCCAGCGGTTCGAAGGGCTCTCCGCGCGAATGGATTCCGCGTAGAAATCGCCCGACGACGTGGAAAATGGGTGGCGATCTTCGCAGAATCCCCTTCCTACTCTCCCCCCACGATTAGGATCAAGAGCATGAGGGGGGCGAAAACGCAGTTGACGCGCGCCCGCCTCAAAAGCACCTTCCGGCACCCTTTAGCGGGCCTTCGGTCTTTCCTGCATCCACGCGGTTGATCCTGTCGGACCGCGCTTTGAATTTTATGCAGGCCGAAGAACTTTCCTACGTCATCCTCACGCCCTACTCGATGCGCAAATCGCGCACCGGAGGCATCATTTCGCGTTTGATCGCCCGCACGGGACTCGACTTGGTGAGCGCCCGCATGTTCGCCCCCAGCCAGGAATTGGTGAAACGCTACGCGGACACGATTGTAACCGAAACCGAGCCACGTCACCGCGCCACGCAGGAGTTGCTGCGGAAATACGTCGCGAAGAATTTTACCGGCACCGTCAACGGCAGCCGACCGCGCGTGATGTTGCTCGTCTTCCGCGGCGCGGACGCCGTCGGCAAGACGCTCGATACCGTGGGCCACATCGTGAACGAACGCACCAGCGGCGAGACCATCCGCGACACCTATGGCGATTACATTGCCAACGCCGCGGGGGAAGTGACTTATTTCGAGCCGGCCGTGCTGACCGCGATCGACGCGGCTGAGGTGAAGGATGATCTCCAGCTTTGGGCCGAATATTCGGACGCCGACGGCGGGATTTTGGACAAAGTCCTGACCTATCCGACCGGCACGAAAGTCGAAAAGACGCTCGTTTTGATCAAGCCGGATAATTTCAAATTCCCCAACCTGCGACCGGGCGGCGTCATCGACGTCTTTTCGCAGACCGGGCTGTCGATCATCGGGTTCAAAGTCCACCGCATGAGCGTGGCGCAAGCCGAACAGTTCTACGGACCGGTCCTGCCCGTCCTCGAAGAAAAACTCGGGGCCGAGAAAGGCCGCGGCGCTTGGGAAGATGTGGTCGCCTTCATGTCCGGCGGCCGACCGAGCACCACGGAAGAATCGAAAAAGAGCGCGCCCGGTTCCGAAAAATGCATCGCCATCGTCTATCAAGGCGAAGACGCCGTGCGCAAAATTCGGGAAGTCCTGGGGCCGACCGATCCGAGTAAGGCCCCTCCGGGTTCGATCCGGAAAGAATTCGGCCAATCCATAATGATCAACGCGGCGCACGCCTCTGATTCCGCGGAAAACGCGGAACGCGAGATGGGAATCATCCAAGTCGACGAGAATAACTTCAAAGCTTTGATTGAATCTTTCTACGGCCGCCAATAACTTGCCGACCCGTTTTGCACACCTCCACCCAAACCCAAAAAGCCATGGAAATTTCCGAGCGCGCCGCCCATTTAACTCCCTCTCTCACGCTCTCGATCGACAGCAAAGCCAAGGCGATGAAAGCCGAAGGGCTGGACGTTTGCGGTTTTGGCGCGGGTGAACCGGATTTCGACACGCCGGAGCATATCAAGGAAGCGGCCATCGCAGCGTTGCATGCGGGATTCACAAAATACACGCCGAGCGCTGGCTTGCCGGAATTGCGGCAAGCGATCGCGGAGAAATTCGAAGCCGATAACGGCATCAGCTATCGCCCCAGCCAGGTCGTGGTCAGCAATGGTGCGAAGCATTCTTGCTACAATGCCATCATGGCCACCTGCCAGGAAGGTGATGAGGTCATTATCCCCTCCCCTTATTGGGTCAGCTATCCGGATATGGTGAGACTGGCGGGCGCGGAACCTGTGATGGTGCCGACGACCGAGAAAAACGGCTGGAAGATGCGCGCGGAAGATTTTGAAAACGCGATGACGCCGCGGACCAAGATGGTCATCATGAACAGCCCGAACAATCCATCTGGCGCCGTTTACACACGGGAAGAGCTGGAGAAGATCGTCGAAGTCGCAGCCGAAGAAGAAATCTACATTCTCTCCGACGAAATTTACGAGAAGCTGACCTACGACGACGTGAAGCACGTCAGCATCGCATCGCTCTCGAAGGAAGCCTACGACCTCACCATCACCGTAAACGGCTTTAGCAAAGCCTATGCGATGACCGGCTGGCGACTAGGCTATCTCGGGGCACCGGAAGCGATCGCGAAGGCCGTTGATAATATCCAAAGCCACAGCACTTCACACGCGACTTCCTTTGCGCAACGGGGTGCCATCGCCGCCTTGAAAGGCGACCAGCAGCCCCTCGCCGACATGCGCGATGAATTCAATCTCCGCCGCGGCTACATGTACGATCGCATCACCAAGATCCCGAACATCACTGCGGTGAAGCCAGACGGCGCATTTTATATTCTCGTCAACATCAGTCAGCTCGGCCTGAGCTCGACCAACTTTGCCGATCGTTTACTCAGCAAAGCCAACGTAGCGGTCGTGCCCGGGATCGCTTTCGGCGACGATCGCACCGTGCGCCTCAGTTACGCGACCAGCATCGACGTCATTAAAAAAGGCCTCGATCGCTTCCAGGATTTTTGCCGTACTCTGTAGCTTCGTAGAGTTCAGGGTCGAGGGATCGGGGTTCAGGCGGCTCTGAAACTTGGACTCGGAAACCTTGGACCCTAATGCCCGGCTTTCTCGCGCTCGTCCTCCATGCGCACCTGCCGTTCGTGCGGCATCCGGAGCACGAGGAGTTCTTCGAAGAAGATTGGCTCTTTGAGGCCATCTCTGAGTCTTATATTCCGCTCCTCGTTATGCTGGAGCGGCTGCGGCACGAAGGCGTGCCTTGTCGGCTGACGTTCAATCTCACGCCGCCGATCTGTACGATGCTTCAAGATGAGCTTTTGCGCACACGTTATCGGCGCCATCTCGATCGCACCATCGGACTGATCGAGAAGGAATTGGAGCGAACGCAGAATACTCCCGCTCTTCACGCTCTCGCGCGCTTTTATCACGCCACCTTCAGGGAGATTCGACGGCAATACCTGGCGTGGAATTGCGATTTGCTGGCCGTGTTCTGCGGGCTGCGTAATGCGGGTCTGCTGGAACTGAGTGCCTCTGCCGCAACCCACGGATTGCTTCCCCTGCTCGCGGTGACGCCGGAAGCGATGCGCGCCCAAATCCAAATCGGGTGCGATCTTTATCGGGAATTCTTCCAAGCTGATCCGCTCGGCTTCTGGCTTCCAGAATGCGCTTACACGCCGGGCCTCGAAGACGTTTTGCAGAAAGAAAATTTGCGCTGGTTCGTGCTCGACGCGCATGCTTTCGCCCTGGCGAAGCCGCGGCCGCAACGCGCGGTGTATGCGCCGTGTTTCACTTCGGCCGGCCCGGCAGCGTTTCCGCGTGATCCGGTTTCGAGCCGTCAGGTTTGGAGCGCGGAAGTCGGTTACCCGGGCGACCCAGTCTACCGCGACTTCTATCGCGACGCCGGATTCGACCTTTCGCCTGATTACGTCTTCGCCGATTCGTCCTCGAAACTTCCGCGCTTCACCGGCCTGAAATATCACCGCATTACCAACCGCGGACCGGAGAAGGAACTATACCACCGCACGTCCGCCGAAGGCGCGGCCCGCGCCCATGCGGAACATTTTCTCGCGTCGCGGCTGCGGCAATTGGAGCCACTGCGCGGTTCCGACTTCGCGCCGGTTCTCACGATGCCGTTTGATGCCGAGCTTTTCGGTCATTGGTGGTATGAGGGACCCGTTTTTCTCGAGCACTTTATCCGCGCCGTCGCTGAGCGGCCGGATCAGTTACATCTGATCACGCCGAGCGAATATCTCGCCGCCCACCCGACGCAGGAAGTCATCGCTCCCGCGGCCTCGAGCTGGGGCGAGAGTGGTTACCTGAAGGTATGGTTGGATGAGAGCACGGCGTGGATGTATCCGCACCTGCGCGCGGCGGCCCAGCGAATGACGGAAATGGCGCGGGCGCACTCTGCAACGAACGACGCGATAGTAGAACGGCTGCTGCGGCAGATGGCGCGAGAGCTCTTGCTCATGCAAGCGAGCGACTGGGCCTTCCTGATTCGAAACGGAACCGCGAAACACTACGCGACGCGGCGGGTGGAGACGCACGTGGCGCGCTTCAACACGCTTTACGCGCAGCTTCAGTCCGGAGAGATCGACGGGATGTTCCTTTCCGAATGCGAAGAGCGCGATTATCTATTCCCGAATCTCGAATGGCGTTCTTACCTTTAGTAAAACGGTGGAGTGTTTCCGCGTTGCTCGCGCTCGCGCTTACGGCGGTCGCTTCGGGCCAAGAATCGCCGACACCTTCCACCATCCCGGAGGCCTCGCCCTCGGCCACGGTGGGGCCCGCGCGCACTGTGCATTTTCGCTTCGTTCCGCCACCGCTTGAAGGGACAATCAGCCTCGGGATCTACGACAACGCGGGAAAGCTGGTCCGCGTCCTGCGTCGCGAGGCAGACCTGGATGAGTTTGATGTTGGAAGCGACGCACTAAGCACGACGTGGGATGGCAACGACGATGCAGGACAACCGTTACCGGCTGGGAAGTATCAGGCACGCGGCTATGCAGTGGGCGAGATCGGCGTCGACGGCGTCGCCTTCTTCTTCAACGATTGGGTCACGGACGAGAATTCACCGCACCTGTTAAAGGTCTACAACTTGAAGGTCGTCTCGGAAAATGAACTCGCGATGCTGGTAACTCTGCCGGGCGGCGAGAGAGGTTCCGCCAAATGCAATCGGGACGGCGATTTATCCGACGAAGTCGACACGGAACACGAGGACGAACGCTTCTTGCCGGAGCGCAGCTCGGTCCGCGCCACAGATGGAAAGCTTTCCTTTCAACGGGCCAGAGGATGGGAAACTGTGGATTGGCCAGACCTGGTCGCTCCGCAGTCTGCGGCGGCGGGAAAAGACGGCACAGCCTGGGTGATCGACCGCGTGGATGCGACCGCGGGTGATCTGGCACTGAAGCAATTTTCGCCCGACGGCACGTTTCTCCGCCAGATGATTTTCGCCCCCGGCGACCCGGCGCCCAAGGTCGTCACGGCCTCGACCGTCTCCGACCAAGTCTTCCTGCTCGAGGAAAGCGCCGCCGTGCAACGCGTGCGCGGTCTCACCTTGGTGACGACGAACGCCGCAACCGACCCGGCGCAGAAAGCGATTTCCGATTGGAAGGTGGAATTCGAGAAACAGATCACGGCTCATCAGCGATTCGCAGTTGTCGGCGGCAAACCGATGATCGGGCCCGATCCTCCATCGGTCGAACATGTCACGATCAAGCTGCGTTCAAATCCGCTGGAGAAAGACCACCGTGCGACAGTCGAGGTCGCAGTCGGCTACGACGAGGACGGCAGTTTTTTGAAAACTGCGGACGGCTTGCCGCTGCAAACTATCAGCGAGACGTCCGACCT
The DNA here is from genome assembly GCA_040004745.1 of Chthoniobacterales bacterium. Classification (GTDB taxonomy): domain Bacteria; phylum Verrucomicrobiota; class Verrucomicrobiia; order Chthoniobacterales; family UBA10450; genus JACCTI01. The sequence goes on from JBDUAH010000006.1 coordinate 14,319, forward strand.
GAAGCGCATTCTCCTTTCTCCGAAGAACGAGAAATCGATTGATGTCTTTCAGGACGACGATGCCGTGGTCGAGCAATTCCGCGTTAACGCACTCGATCAGATGATGGCTTTCGATGCGGGTGAGATTGAGTTGAAATAGGCGACGCCGCGTCAGCGAAGGCTCTCAACCTTCATCCCGAGCCGCGAAGACGGTCGAGGGATCTCGCCGACAGAGTTGCAATCAAACTCGCGAGCGTACCCACACACCGACGGGGAAATCCCTCGGCGCGCTTCGCCAGCCGTGGGATGACCCTTCGGGCGTTTATACAAATCGCGGTAATGTCGCTGACGGTGAGCGTCGCAAATGGCCAAAACTGAGCAGCATTTCGAATTGAAATAGCCGACTCTGCCGACACTGTAATCGATGGCGCGCGACATCGTTTACTTCGATCTCGAGACGCAGCGGACAGCGAACGACGCGGGCGGCTGGGACCGCAAAGGCAACATGCGGATGTCCGTCGGCGTCGTCTTCAGCACCGCGACCGGCAGCTACGAAGTCTTCAGCGAAGCGCGCGTGCAAGACCTGGTCGAGCGGCTGCGGCGAGCCGACCTAGTGGTCGGCTTCAACGTCCTGAATTTCGATTATCACGTCCTCATGGGCTACACGGTTCTGGATTTGATCCACGAACTGCCGACGGCCGATCTGATGCTCGACGTGGAACAGCGGCTCGGCCATCGCCTCGCGCTCGACTCGATCGCGAACGCCACGCTCGGCGTGCGAAAAACCGCCGTCGGGCTGGACGCAATCCGCTGGTGGCGCGAGGGGCGGCTGATGGACATCGCAGAGTACTGCTGCTTCGACGTGAAGGTGACGAAGCTTGTGCATGAGCACGGTTGCCAGCACAAAGAACTGTTTTACACCGACCGCTTTGCGCAGCGGCAGCGCGTGGAAATCGATTGGTGCCACCTCGATTGACGTGGCGCAACTTTCCAAGTTGCGCTCCGTAGAGAGCAAGTTGAAAACCTGCTCCACGAAAGCCCGCTAGTCACTCGGCGGAATCTTTGTTTAGTTAGGCTCTTATGGCCGCGTCACCGGAACTCCAACACACGCTCGGAAAATCTGCCGGTTTGAGCGGCGTCTCCCTCCACACGGGCGAGAAGGTGACACTGCGGCTGCAACCCGCGCCGATCGATTACGGGATCAAATTCAAGCGCAAGGATCTGCAGGATGAGCCGACGATCGATGCCAGAATTGAAAACCTGAAGACGGTCGAACGCGCCACGACGATCGGCGAAGGAGCGATGCGCGTGCACACGGTAGAGCACATCCTCTCGGCGCTCTCCGCCATGGGCGTGGACAACGCGACAGTGGAGATGGACGCGAACGAACCACCCATCGGCGATGGCAGCGCAGTCGGTTATGTGGAGTTGATCCAGAAAGCGGGCGTGGTTCCGCAGGAAGCGCCGCGGCGCGTTTTCAACGTGAACGAACCGATTCATGTGGAAACGAAGGGAGGGTCGCTTCTGGTGGTTCTACCGGACGACAAATTTCGAATTTCCTGCACCCAGATGGGACCGGAGAATCGCTTCACGCAATTTCTCTCCACGGAAATCACGCCCGCCATCTTCGAACGCGAAATCGCACCCGCGCGCACCTTTGTTTACTACGAGGACGTGAAGCAGTTGATGGAGAAAAATCTTATCAAAGGCGGGAGTCTAGAGAACGCGATCGTCGTGCGCGGCGATTCTGTTTTAAGCAAGGAGCCGTTGCGTTTCCCGGACGAATTCGTGCGCCACAAGATTCTCGATATCATCGGCGACCTCGCCCTTTGCGGGCACCGCATCCGCGGTCATGTCATCGCGATCAAGCCTGGACACGGTCCGAATGCGGAACTCGCGCGCCTGCTGGCGCGCGAGCACGAAAAGACACTGCCAACTTTGCAACCGCGCGCTTTTCCTGCCGGCGAGGGCGGACTCGACACCAATCAGGTGATGGCGATTTTGCCGCATCGTTATCCCTTCCTGATGGTCGATCGGATCGTCGGCTTCGAGGGCGATAAGAAAATCACGGGCGTGAAATCCGTTACGATTAACGAACCGTATTTCGCCGGCCATTTTCCGGGGCATCCGGTGATGCCAGGAGTTCTCCAAGTGGAAGCGATGGCGCAGGTGGCAAGCATTTTGATGATGAAAATCACGCAAAGCGCCAGCCGGATCGGATACTTTGTGAGCGCAAATGACGTCAAATTTCGGAAACCAGTGTTTCCCGGCGACACGCTTTTCATCCACGCGGAATTGCTGAAGGCGCGCAGCAATCGGCTCGCGAAAGCGAAGTGCCAATGCCGGGTAAACGACGCCGTCGTTTCCGAGGGCGAGCTCATGTTCACGTTCGTTGATAAATGAGCAGCGCGCAGATTCACCCCACCGCAATCGTTGATTCGAGCGCAGTATTCGGCGCGGGAACCGTGATCGGCCCGTACTGCATCATCGGTGCCAGTGTTGTCTTGGGCGCAGAATGCTGGCTGCAGCATCACGTCACACTCAGCGGCCCCACCCAGGCCGGAGCGCGCAACAAATTCTACGCCCACTGCGCAATCGGGCAGCAGTCGCAGGATATGAAATATGCGGGCGAGCCCACCTTTCTTGAAATCGGCGATGACAATGTTTTTCGTGAATTCGTTACCGTAAATCGCTGCACTGGCGCGGAAGGAAAAACACATATCGGCAGCCGCGGGAATTTCCTCGCCTACAGTCATATCGCGCACGATTGCACGGTGGGCGACGGCGTCGTTTTTTCGAATAATGGAACGCTCGCCGGACATGTGCAGGTGGGCGATCACGCGATCATGGGCGGACTGACCGCTGTGCATCAATTCTGTCGTATCGGGCGGCTCGCGATCACGGGTGGTTGCTCGAAGATCGTGCAGGACGTGCCGCCATTCATGATCGCGGACGGCAATCCGGCGGAGATTCGCGGAGTCAACGTGGTCGGGATGGAACGCCAGGGTTTCCCTCCCGAAAGCATTAAGTCCGTGAAGGAAGCTTTTCGGCTAATCTACCGTTCCAATTATAACACGCGCCAGGCGTTGGAGGCGGTCCGCCAGGACTTGCCCGCCACCGCTGAGATCACACAGATTGTTGAGTTCATCGAGACAAGCGAGCGCGGCATCATCCGGCGCTGAGAGTCGTTTAAGCGCTAACGTCGCGGAGTCACGCCGGGCGGCGGCGGGTTGAGCTCTCTTTCCCTCTGCTTCAACAGCTCCGCGGTCGGCCCGTCCGTGATGAGTTTGATCACGCCTCGCAACAGCTCCGCAGCCTTTTTCGGTTTCTCCTGTTTCACCCAGAGATCCGCTTCCTGCAGGACCACGCGGAGGATATCCTCCCGCGTCTTGTAGAGCGTGCGGGCCTGCTGAAAATAGGAAATCGCCTCGGTCTCGTGCCCATCTTTTAGCTCCAGCAACCCGAGGTCTTCAATCATGGGACCATTCTGCGCGCGCGACGCAGCCTTGCGTGCTGCGGTGCGATACTCAGCCGGCGGGAGCGCCGCATTCTTGACCGCGAACTCATGATACATTTTCCAGTCCGCCGATCCCGCGTCATCGGATTTTTGATCGAGCTGCAACCAACTAGCGTACGGGCGGTAGAGCGGATCGCCCACCATGGTAGTCATCCACGAGAGTCCCTGCATCGACATCCACGCGCTCTCCGCAAACGTGAATCCATGCAGCAGCCGATCGTTCAAAATATCAAGATGACTCGTGAGCTGGAGGTAGGGCTCGTAAACATTCCCGATGCTCGCAGCCGCTCCTTTCGTGAGCAGTGGCGCCACCCAATTCGCGTTCGGGTCGCGCAACGTGTTCGCGCTGAAGGAATGGATGTGAACCGCGATTGCGCCTTTCGCGAAATGGAACCATGGCTGCACGAACGGTCCGGTCACGCCGCCCGCGTACCATCCGTAGTAGAGCGCGCAATCGCTCATCGGATACCCAGCGGGAAAGAGCTCCGGAACATTGTCGTACACCGCAGGAATACCCACTTTCCGCACCTGTTGCACGATCTCCGCCAGCCAGCGGTCTCCAACTTCGTAGCCGGCCGAGGTGTTATGCGCGCCGTCGATGTAAGCGCGGCCCCAAAGCCCATCCTTCTCCGTCTCGATCGCGTCCGTGATCATCTGCCGCACCGTGCTGGCGGACGGCGCGTCGAGGCGGCAGACGAGCAGCATGGGCAAGTCCGAGACCTCCATGATGCGGCGGTAGCTTTGGAAGTATGGATTGTTCACCGCGCCGAAAGTCGAGATCCCGAAGCGCCCCAGCAAAACAAGCTCGGAATCGACCGAGGCCTCGTTGCGACCACCGATCAGACCTTCCGGCTTCTTCTCGTCCGCGGAAGGTTCCGCCGGGCGAATCTTCAGCGGCATTCCCTTCATCAAGGCGACGAAGCGAATCTTCGAAGAGATCGCGACCGCCGGCTTCCCAGGCTCTTTTTGCAGCGTCCACCAATCGTGTTTTTTGAAAGCAGCACGCAGCGGTTCAGCGATCGTCTTCTCGTATTCTTCGCGGCTGATTTCTTCCTCTTTCGAACAGGCGAGACCCACCAGGTGATCACGCGCAATCCCACGTTTCTGCGCGTAGAACTTTGCCAGTTGCCCCGACTCTCCAATGCTCGAGTTGTAGACCACGATCGTGGCGGCCGGGAGATCGGCCTCGCCGCGGACAACGCCCGCGCCGAAGAAAAACAGCAGAGCCACCAGTGCGGCAGGATAAGGTCGAGGACTGGCAGCTTGCGCTGATTGGGACGGAAGTCGTGCTGTCACTCTATAAATTCAGCTGCAAACCATCGTAAGCGATACGAGCGCTCGGCGGCAGGTCAGCTTCCGCGGCATGCGCCAGCTCATGCGCGATGTGAGTGAAATAGGTCATCGCCGGTTGGACGCGTCGCGCCACCGCCAAAGCCTGATCCACGCTCAGATGCGTCGGATGCGGCTTCGGCCGCAGCGCATCGATCACCAATGCTTTCACGCCAACAATCTGCTCCGCAATAGCCTCCGGCACCGCGCTGCAATCGCTTAAATACGCCAGCAGTTTTTTCCCGCCGCGCGTGAAGAGATAACCGTTCACCGTGGTGTGCCCATGCGGGACGGGCAACGGGGTAATCTCCGTCTCACCGAGGGAGAAAGGCCCATCGACGATATGAGGCTGCGGTTTCAAATAACCGGGAAATGGATTTAACGCCTTGAAAGCGAACTCGAAGACGCGCTCGAGGTCCGCCATTGTCTCCTGCGAAGCGTAAACCGGCATGTATCCCTTGATCGCGCCGAAGCGGCGCAAATCATCGAAGCCCATGATGTGATCCGTGTGCGAATGGGTAAAGACCACCGCATCCAGCCGACGAATATTTTCTCGCAGCGCCTGCGTGCGGAAATCGGTTCCAGTGTCCACCACCCAAGCGCATTCCGGTGTTTCCAGATAAATAGACGAACGCAGCCGCTTATCGCGCGGATCGTCCGAGCGACAGACGGCACAGTCGCATCCGATCATGGGAACGCCTTGCGAAGTGCCGGTCCCGAGGAAGGTGACCTTGATTTGAGCGCTGTTATTTAAGAGTGGAGAGTCCAGAACGAGCGAGCACTCTCCACTCTAGCCTTATAACTCTCAACCCTCCGATGCCCACCGTTCTCAATCTCCTTCGGATCAAGAACCTCGCGCTCGTCGAGGAATTAGCGTGGGAATTGGCGCCCGGCTTCACCGCCATTACGGGTGAAACCGGCGCCGGCAAATCGATCATCATCGGCGCGCTGCAGTTGCTCCTGGGCGAGCGCGCCGATAAATCGCTCATCCGCACGGGCGCGGATCTTTGCACGGTGGAGGCAGTCTTCGCCGGTGAGGAATTGTCGCGGCTGAATCCGCTGCTGGCCGAAGCTGGCGTGGACGGCTGCGAGGGCGAATTGATTTTGAAACGCACGCTCTCCAGCACGGGCGCGAACCGGCAATTCATCAACGGCTCGCCGACTACGCTCCTGGTCTTAAAGTCGTTAGGCGACCATCTCGTGGATTTGCACGGACCGCACGATCACCAGTCGCTTCTTTCCGCCGAACGGCAGCTGGATTTGCTGGATGCGTTCGCGCACGCAGGCCCGACGTTGGCAAAATATCAGCAGCACTTTCGCGCGCTCCAGTCGCTCGTCGCGGAACATACGTCCCTCAGCACAGCGGAGTCGGCCCGTGAACAAGAAATCGAACTGCTCCGACATCAGGCGAACGAGATCCAGGCGGCTCAACTCGACCCAGACGAGGAAGAAGAAATCGCAACGCGCTACAAACGCGCGAGCAAAAGCAAACGTTTGATCGAGTTGGCGGGAGGAGTCGTCGGACGCCTTTCGGAGGCGGATGATTCTGTCCTGACGCAATTAGCCGACAGCCAGCGTCTCCTGCGCGAACTGGAAAAACTCGATCCGGCGATGGAGGAATTCGCGACCGGTCACGCCCACGCCGTGGTCGAGCTTTCCGAGATCGCGAGCTCCCTCACCCAATACGTCGAACGCCTCGATCTCGATCCAGAGCAACTCGCCGCGCTCGAGCAACGGGTTTCGCTCTTCGAGACCCTTAAGCGCAAATACGGCCGTTCGTTCGCCGAGGTGATCGCGACTGGCAAACGCGCGGCAGAGCGGATGAGAAAGGTCGAGGGTCGCGAGGCAGAGCTGGAACGGCTGGCTGGAGTAATTGAGTCGGCCCGGAGCGAGCTGAATATCGCGGCGACCGCATTGCGAAAACTGCGGAAAAATGCGGCGCCGAAACTTTCCGAGACCGTGCGAATGAACCTGCGCGACCTCGGGTTTCGCCAATCGGAATTCGAAGCGCAGCTAACCCCGCTGACCGACCCACGCGCGAGCGGAACCGACACGCTCGAACTCCTTTTCTCCCCAAATCCCGGCGAACCGCTGAAACCCTTGCGCGCCATCGCCTCCAGCGGCGAGATCTCGCGTCTTATGCTCGCGATCAAATCATCCCTCGCCGCGCAAGATGCCATTCCGCTCCTCGTCTTCGACGAAATCGACGCCAACGTCGGCGGCGAAATTGCCAACGCCGTCGGCGCGAAGATGCGGACCCTGGCGGAAAATCATCAAGTGCTCTGCATCACGCACCTGCCGCAAGTGGCGGCCTGCGCGGTCACCCATTTCGTCGTCACGAAAGAAGTAGCGCAAGGCCGGACGCATTCCGAATTGCACGAAGTGAAAAACAAAGCGCGTCGCGAAGAAATAGCCCGCATGCTCGGTGGCCAGACGGACTCCGCGCTCAAACACGCCGCGGCGCTCCTGCAGGGCTAGTTTTCCGTCTGCTCTATCGTAGGAAACCCTACAGTTGCTCGAGCCGGTGACCTCGCGTTTCGAGCAGCTTGAGCAGTCCTTGCGGACCGCCGAGACGTCCCATTCCGGATTCCCAGACGGGACGCCCGAGAAGAGCTTGGAATTTATCCGGCCGGCTGCTTAGTGTCCGCCGATGAATCTTCGCTTTTGCCTTTCTCTTGTGCTCGACACACCAAGCTTCGCTTCCGCAAACGCGCAGCATTCGAATCTCGACCACTTGCTCAGCAAACTGCCGCCGCCGGAAAAAAAATTGGTGAAGCCAAGGCTGACGCCCGGTATGCGGACGCTCGCGCCGAAAGATTTCCTCGTTCAAGCCCAAATCGGCTACTGCCTCTACGCGATCGGGCGGACGGATCAGGCCATTAGCCATTTGCGGCGGGGCGCTGATCGCATGCGACTCTCGCTCCCATGAAAAACTTCGCGCTCTATGCTGTCGCTTTGCTGGCAGTCGCCAATTTTGCCGCCGCCGCCGATTCCGCCCCGGTGATGATGAACGCAGTCGTCGCGCACAAATATGGCGGGCCAGAGGTCTTGAAGTTTGAGCAAGTGCCGAAACCGGAGCCGAAAGAGAACGAAGCCCTAGTGCGCGTGATCGCCGCTGGCGTAAACCCCGCCGATCCTCTTATCGTGGGCGGCAAATACGCGAAGGAATTCGGCACCCATCTGCCGCTGATTCCCGGCTACGACATCGCGGGGATTGTGGAGAAAACGGGTGCAAACGTAACCACGCTCAAAGTGGGCGACGAAGTTTATGGTTATCCGCTCTTCGGCGGCGGCTGGGCAGAATTTGCCACCGTGACGGAGAATGAAGCGGCCGCGAAACCGACTTCGCTCAATTTTACCGAGGCTGCTGCCGTGCCCCTCGCGGCCCTCACTGCCTGGCAGGCGCTGGTGGACATCGCGCAACTGAAGGAAGGCCAGACCATTCTCATCCACGGCGGCTCGGGCGGGGTGGGAAGTTTCGCGGTTCAGATCGCCAAAGCGCGTGGCGCGCGCGTCATCGCCACCGCTTCGACCGCGAATCAAGATCTGCTCAAGCAATTGGGGGCTGATGTCGCGGTCGACTACACGAAAACGAAATTCGAGGAGATCGCGAAGGACGTGGACGCCGTGCTCGATCCAGTCGGCGACGACACGCTCGCGCGGTCCTATGCGGTGGTGAAAATGGGCGGCATCGTGATGTCCTTGGTGGATCGGCCCGATCCGGCGGAGTTGGAGAAACGTGGAATTCGCGGCGCGTCCATTTCCGTGAAGCCGGATGCAGAGGATCTCGCGGAAATTGCGCTCTTGATTGACGCGAACAAAATCAAACCCGTGGTGACGGAAGTATTACCAATGAGCGACGCGACCGAGGCCCTCACTCAGGCCGAGACTCATCATACGCGCGGCAAACTCGTCCTCCGCATCGCCCACGATCCCGCTACAACGCCGCCGCTAGGCGACGCCGGTCAAATCGCAGAAAAATATGTGAAACTCGTTTTGGCCATGAGCGAGCACGACAAGGATTACGTCGATGCCTACTACGGCCCGCCGGAGTGGAAAGAGAAGATCGAGAAGAAGACGCTGGCCGAGATTCGCGAGGAAGCGATGGACTTGTTTGGCAACGTCGCACAGTTGCCCGTGCCGGAGGTCGAGATCGAACATCTGCGGCTCGAGTACTTGGCCAAACAACTTTCCGCGCTCGAAGCCCGCGTCCGCATTCTGCAGGGCGAGAAGATGAAATTCGATGAAGAATCACGCGCGCTTTACGACGCCGTCGCTCCTTCGAAGCCGGAATCGCATTTCCAAAAAATTCTCGATCAGTTAGAAACGAAAATGCCGGGCCAAGGGACAATTTCGCGGCGGTATGAGGAGTGGCGGAAGGACTTCGTTATACCGCGCGATAAATTGGACGCGGTTTTCCAGCTCGCGATCAAGGAATGCCGAGCGCGCACGCTGGCGCACATCAAATTGCCGCCTAACGAAAGCTTCATGGTCGAATATGTCACCGGAAAATCCTGGAGCGGCTACAACTGGTATCAGGGAAATTTCGCAGCCTCATTCAGGTCAACACGGATTTACCGGCCTACATCGACCGCGCGGTCGATCTCGCGGCACACGAAGGTTATCCCGGCCATCATGTTTACAACGTGCTCCTGGAGAAAAATCTCGTGCGCGATCGTGGCTGGATGGAGTTCTCCGTTTACCCGCTTTTTTCTCCGCAATCGCTCATCGCCGAGGGCACCGCGAATTTCGGTAAGGAAGTCATGATGACGAAAGCAGAGCGGCTGGATTTCGAAAAGAATGTCCTCTTCCCGGCTGCGGGTCTCGATCCAAAACGGGTGGAGGAATACTACGCCGTGCAGGCGATGACGGAGGAATTGTCCTACGCGGGAAACGAGGCGGCGCGGCGTTATTTAAATGGCGAGATCGATGCGGAGGCAGCAAAAACGTGGCTGGAAAAATACGCGCTGATGAACCCGAAAAGGGCGCAGCAGCGGATGCGCTTCATCGAGCAATATCGCAGCTACGTGATTAACTATAATCTCGGCGAGAACCTGGTGCGGGCGCACATCGAGAAGCGCGGCGGCACCGCGGATCAGCCGGAGAAGCGCTGGGAAGAATTCGAACGTTTGATCTCTTCTCCACGATTGCCCTCCGGGTT
>JBDUAH010000117.1:0-7322 GCA_040004745.1 Chthoniobacterales bacterium
CCGCGCGTCTGCTCGATGAAGCGGGGATCGATATCATTCTCGTCGGCGACTCGTTAGGGATGGTGGTCCTCGGGTTTGAGGATACCACCGAGGTGACTTTGGACGTGATGCTGCATCACACGCGTGCAGTCGCGCGGGCGGTGAAGCGCGCTCTCGTGGTGGCGGATTTGCCGTTCGGCACCTACGACACCGCGACCGAGGCGTTGAAGAACGCACGCCTGTTGATCGAGGCTGGCGCACAGGCGGTGAAATTGGAAGGTGGCGCGAGCCACGAGAAGCAAATACGGGCCATCGTCGATGCCGGGATTCCGTTGATGGCGCATATCGGGATGCTGCCGCAAAGCGTGCGCAAGGAAGGCGGCTACAAAGTGAAAGGCCGCACCGAGGCGGAAGCGAAGCTTCTCTTGGACGACGCGCTGGCGGTGCAGAAGGCGGGCGCGTTCTCGGTGGTCGTGGAAATCGTAGCCGCGGAGACGACGCGACAGATTACCGAAGCTTTGGAAATTCCGACCGTCGGGATCGGCTCGGGCGAAAGCTGTGATGGCCAGATTCTCGTCACGCACGATCTGATCGGGCTCTTCCCGTGGTTCGTGCCGAAGTTCGTTAGACCGGAAGCGGATGTCGCAAGCGAGATTCGGAAAGCGGCGCAGGCATTCATCGAACGCACGCAGGTCCGGTCCGAGGTCGCGGATCAGGCGAGCTGAGCGAGTGCCGCTTCGCGGATCTCGTGCTCGTAGCAGCGCAGAATGCTGGAGCCGAGCTTCTCCACATCCGCGCCGTAAACGTGAATCGAGACCGCGACGTGGTCGCAGGAATTCTTCACGCGATGAATGTCGCCGGGCGGCACCAGTGCCACGACGGAGCCGATCGCGTTCACGCTATGATCGGTCGCGACGAGATGCCGATCCGACTCGTCGCCCGCGAGGCTGTAAGTGATTTCGTCTTCCTCGCCCTGATGCACACCCACCACGCACCAGGAAACATGGTCGTGAATCTTCGTGTCCTGACCCGGCAACCACACCAGCGCCACGATGGAAAAGCTGCCACCCGGTTCCACATGGAGGATGTGACGACAGTAGGCGCATTCGTCCGGCGTCTTCTGTTTCTCCGTCAGGAGGTCCGGCCGCGCCAGGAACGGCCGGAGAACTTCCGCGACCGCTTTTCCGGCGCGGGCTTGATCAGGTTCCGACCGCACGACGGCGCGCACCGCGGCGATGAGCTGGCCGAGCGCAGGACTGATGTTGTTGGTGCTGGAAGTCGTATTCGACATGGGATTTCCGACGGGAGCGTGAGTTTGAACCAACATTCGAGCAAAAACGAGCAGAAATAGGAATGCCCGATCCGCGCGCTGTAGCCACGTCGCTGCGCGACGTGTGGGAGCGGGGCAGAAGGCACTGCCCGCGTTCGAATTCCAAAATCCCATTTCCCCCCGCACGTCGCACAGCGACGTGGCTACAGGCGCCAGCATCTGCTTGCGCAGCGACGTTGCGACAGACCTTTGGGGAGCCATCACCGGCCATCCGAGCGAAGTAAACATGGAACACTCGCTCCCCGCATGTCAGTCACGACCATCATCAACGTCTCCAATCGCCTCCCGGTCACGGTCGGGAAAAAGATCACGAAATCTTCCGGCGGTCTCGTCGCCGCGCTCGAAGGCCTCTCGCCCGATGAGTACGAACTGAAGTGGATCGGCTGGCCCGGCGCGACGGTTAACGACCGCGCGCGCCAGGAGGAAATCGAAGAAATCATCGAGCGCGAACACGGCTGCATCCCCGTCTTCTTGAGCAAGAAAGAGGTCGCCGGGCACTACGAAGGTTTCTCGAATTCCAGCGTCTGGCCGCTCCTGCATTACATGCCGAATTTCATGCGCTACGACCCCATCTGGTGGGAGCAGTACCGCATCGTCAATCAGCGCTTTGCCGACAAAGTCCTCGCCATGGCGAAGCCGGGGAACCTCGTCTGGGTGCATGATTACCAGCTCATGCTGATGCCTGCGATGCTGCACGAGCAGATGCCGGATTTGAAGATCGGCTTCTTTCTTCACACGCCGTTTCCATCGTATGAAATCTTTCGCTGCCATCCGAAGCGGCGCGAAATCCTGGCCGGCATTCTCGGCGCGGACCTGATCGGTTTTCACACTTTTGGTTACATGCGGCATTTTCGGAGCACGGTCCTGCGTTTGCTCGGACTCGAATCGGAGATGTCCCGCATTCGGCGCGAGGACGGGCACATCAGCGCGCTCGGCGTTTTCCCGATCGGCATCAACGCCAAGAAATTCGACGAAACGCTCGACTCGCCCGAGTTCGCAAAGCGGCGCGAAGAATTACGCGCGTCCGATGCCGGCAAGCGAGTTGTCCTCTCGGTCGAGCGAATGGATTACACGAAAGGCATCCTGCATCGCCTCGATGCGATCGAGCATTTCCTCGCGGAAGCGAAAGACCGCGACGCGATTAAGTTCATCTTCGTCAGCGTCCCCTCGCGCGAAGAAGTGACCGAATACCAGGATCTGCGTGCGGAAGTGGAATCGCGCGTCGGCCGCATCAATGGCCACTACGCCACCCTCCTCAGCAGCCCGATCCGTTTCATCCACGGCTCGGTCGCATTCATAGATCTCTGCGCGCTTTACGCGAACGCCGATATCGGCCTCGTCACCCCGCTGATCGACGGCATGAACCTGGTCGCGAAAGAATTCATCGCCTGCCAGCGCGAGCACGACGGTGTCCTCATTCTGAGCGAGTTCGCCGGCGCGGCGGAGGAGTTGTCAAACGCAGTCCTCGTCAATCCGTACGACGCGCGCGCCGTCGCGCAGGCCATCACGGAGGCGCTCGTCATGCCGGCAGAAGAACGTCGCGCCGCCAATCAGCCCATGCGCGAACGCGTGATGAATTACGACGCGCAACACTGGGCGCGCGTCTTCATTCAAAGCCTCATCGAAACCGCCGCGGCCGCCCCCCTCACCTCCGAGCCGATCGGCGACGTTGTCACGCAATTGCGCGCAGCCGCCGCAAAACCGATCGCGCTCTTCATCGATTACGATGGCACCCTGCGCGAGATCGAACGCGAAGCCGACGCCGCCAAGCCCACGCCCGAAATTCTCGATCTCCTGCGCGAACTGGGCGAGCACCCGAGCTTCGACATCACCATCATCAGCGGCCGCAAGAGCGAGGCGCTGGAAGCATGGTTCGCCGACCTGCCCTATAATCTCGTGGCCGAGCACGGTGCCGCCATCCGCCGCCGCGGTCAGCGTGAGTGGACCCAGATGGTGCGCGGCCTCAATCTCAGTTGGAAAAACGACCTCCGGAAAGTGCTCGCGCATTACGAGCAATCCACTCCCGGCAGCTCCGTCGAAGAAAAGAACACCTCCCTCGTCTGGCATTACCGAAAGACCGATCCCGAGTTCGGCGTCTGGAAAGCGAATCAACTCGTGCATGAGCTCGGCGTCCTGATGGCGAACCAGCAGGTCAGCGTCCGCCACGGACGCAAGATCGTAGAAGCCACCGCCGCCCAAATTTCAAAAGGCGCCGCCGTCCGCCTCTTCATCGACGACAAAAAATACGCCGCCATCCTCTGCGCCGGCGACGACTCCACCGACGAAAGCATGTTCGAGATCACCGCGCCGAATTTCATCTCCATCAAAGTCGGCCGCCAACCTTCCCGCGCCCGCTACCGCCTCAGCGGCCCCGCTGAGTTCCGGAAGTTCCTGCGCGATGCGCTGCTGGCGTCGACCTAACAGGTCTTTTTAAAAGCTGAAAAGCTGAATACGGCGCGAGGGGTAGCAGGCGAGGCAGCGCATGAGCCGGCATGACAGAGCGTTCCTGCCGTTTATCCTTCTCGCCTGACGGCTCTCACTCCCGAATGGCAACAGAGTCAATATGGTCACTTGAACATAAAACCATCTCAAGCTATATGAATGATGTGAAGCGGTTCCTTTTTCCGGCGGCCATTGCCCTTCCCGCTCTCGTTCTCGGGATCGTCATCGGCCGGTCCACCTCGTCCGCTCCCAAGGTTCTCACCACGGCGCCGAAGGCCACCGTCGCTTCCTCTTCCACCGCGGCTGCGCCAACGCCTCGCGTTTCCTCCAGCCTGCTGGTCAGCGTCATTCCCGCAGAGCCGGAAGAAACTGAGAGCGACGATACCCAAGCCGACGTCATCACCCGGATGAAGGCCGCGCTCGCTCGGCCCGGTGGCAGCCGCCGTACTTACGCCACCTTCAGCAAGTTGGCGGACGCCATTAACACGAAGAACGTGAACGAAGTCCTCGCCTTCGTAGAGACGCTCCAGAAGCCGCAGGAAAAAAGCATGCTGCTTTCCCTCGTCATTGGCCGTTGGGCAGAATTAGATCCGCAAGCCGCGATCGCTTACGCGGAAAAAATTCCACCCGGCACTTCGCGCAATTGGGCCATCACCAGCGCAGTCGCCGGCTGGGCAGAACGCGATCCGAACGGCGCCACCGCTTGGGCGCAGCAACTACCGCCCGGCCCCGCGCGCGATCAAGCGATGCAGACGCTCGTCTCCGCGTTGGCCGAAAAAAATCCGCAAGCCGCGCTCAACTTTCTCGAAACGCTTCCCGCCGGTCGTTACCGCCAGAGTTTGTATTGGCCCATCTTCAGCAAATGGACCGCTTCCGATCCGGTCGCCGCGGCCGAACGCGCCAGCCAGCTTCCGCCGGGATCGAGCCGCGACGCTGCCATTCAGGTGATCGGTTCCAATTGGTCGAACCAGGATCCGGAAGCCGCCTTCGCCTGGGTAAATACCCTCCCGCCCGGCCCCGGTCGCAATAACGCGCTGCAAAATATTCTCGCCAACTGGGCCGGCAAAGACGCGTCCCGCGTCGCCGCGATCATCAACGAATTGCCCGCCGGGAACGTGCGCGACGCCTCGGTTGCAAACGTCGCTCGGCAATGGGCTCTCACCGACGCGCGCGCCGCGTTGACTTGGGCGGAACAGTTGCCTGCGAGCGATGCTCAACGCAACGCCGTTCGCTCCGCGCTCACCAGTTGGGTGCAATCGGAGCCCACCGCCGCGGCGGATTACGTCGCCAGTTTACCGCCGGGCAAGTTGCAGGAAGAAGCGACCAGTGCCGTCGCGTTGCAATTAGCCAACACCGATCTGCAAAGCGCCGTCGCGTGGGCACAAAAACTTCCCGCCGGCACTGCGCGACAAAACGCGCTGAGCAACATCATTGCGCAATGGAGCGAAGCCGATCCACAAGCCGCCGCCGATTTTGCCATGCATTCAACCGACACCGAAGGGCGCAAGAATTTGCTCGAAAACGTGGCCCGCCAATGGACTCGGAACGATCCGCAAAGCGCCTTGAGCTGGGCGCGAAATTTACCCGATAGCACCACGCGCGATACCGTTCTTCCCGGCATCATTGCTGTCGTCGCGGAATCCGATCCCAGCCAGGCCGCCAGCCTCGTCGCGCAGATGTCGCCGGGTGAAGGACAGAGCGCCGCTGCCGCCACCATTGCCTGGCAATGGGCCGGCCAGGATCCGGAAGCCACCAGCAAATGGGCCAACTCCCTCCCCGAGGGCACGAATCGCGAGCGCGCATTCGAGAATCTGGTGAATCGTTGGTCACAAAACGATCCGTACGCCACCGGTGCTTGGCTCGGCACGTTGCCCGCCGGCCAATCGCGCGATACCGCGGTGGCCGCCTACACGCGCCGCGTCTCCGCGACCGATCCAGTGACCGCGGTGCAATGGGCCCAAACGATCGCGAACGACGGCATGCGCAACACCCAGGTGGAATCGATCGCGGCCACTTGGCTAAAAAGCGACACCACTCGTGCGACCGCTTGGATCGCGAATTCCTCGCTCCCCGAAGACGTAAAAGCGCGGCTGCTTCCGCGGCGGTAATCGTATGAATAAGCACGAGGCCAAACGCGCGGCCGAAGTGCGCCGCATCATCGCCATTCTGCACAAGTGGGGCATTCACACGCTCGGGCAATTTGCCGCGCTCGAGAAAGAGGACGTCAGCCTGCGCCTTGGACCGGAAGCGGCACGGATGTGGGAGCGCGCGAGCGGAAAAGCGATGCGCTTGCTCAAGTTAGTCGAACCGCCGGAGACGTTCGCGGAAACGTTCGAGTTCGAACAGGACATCGAAACGATCGAACCGTTGCTCTTCATCCTGCGCCGTTTTCTTCAGGGACTGACGCTGCGGCTGAGCGCGCTTTATCTGGTCGCGAAAGAGCTGCAGCTCGAAATTAGCTTCAGCGACAAACAGAGCTACGCACACCAGTTCAAAATCCCGGAGCCGAGCAATAACGAAGAAGTCCTCTTCCGCATGCTCCACACGCATTTGGAGGATTTTAAATCGGCCGCGCCGATCATAGCCGTCTCGCTCGCCGCGGAAGCGACCAAGCCCACACAGCAGCAGGGCAGTTTATTCGAAACCGCACTGCGCGATCCGACGCAGCTCTCGGAAACGCTGGCGCGGCTGATAGGTTTGCTCGGCGCGGAACGGGTCGGCACGCCAGTGCTGGAAGATACGCATCAGCCGGACGCTTTCCGGATGGAGCCGTTCGCATGGCGATTGGAAGAAGCTCCGCCAGAACTGCCGCCGCTGCCGGCATTCACGCTCCGTCGATTCCGTTCGCCTGCGCCCGCGACGGTTTCCCTAAAACAAAAACAGCCGACAGATCTGCGCAGCGCCGAACTTCACGGTGCGGTCCTCGAGCAGGCGGGACCGTTCATGGCGTCAGGTCATTGGTGGGACGAGCAAACCTGGAGTCGCGCCGAGTGGGATCTCCAACTTGAGAACGGAGCCGTCTGCCGTTGTCACGCGCACGAACAAGGCTGGGCCGTCGATGGAATCTACGATTAGGAGTGAAACGCGCGCGCCATGTCTTACGTCGAGTTGCACGCCTGCAGTGCGTTTAGTTTTCTGCGCGGCGCGTCTTTCCCAGAACAAATAGCCGACACCGCCGCAGAATTGGAAATGCCGGCGATGGCGCTGCTTGATCGCAACGGCGTTTACGGATCACAACGTTTCTCTGCCACCGCCCGCGAAAAAAACGTGCGCCCGATTGTCGGCTGCGAGTTGACGATGGAAGACGGAAGCGTTTTGCCCGTGTTGGTAAAAGACAAAACCGGCTACGCGAATCTGTGCTCCCTCCTCACGCAAGCGCATCTGCGCAGCGAAAAAGAAATGTGCTCGGTAACCTGGAATGAACTGCCCAGATTCAGGGAAGGGTTAATCGCGCTGCTGGGTAATGCCGCTTGCCAGCCATCATCCGGTAGCGTCGCGAAAACATCTGCACGCACTCCGCGTGGGCAACGGAGCAAACCCACATTTTGCGCGATCCAGAGTTTTCCAGAAT
>JBDUAH010000118.1:0-7300 GCA_040004745.1 Chthoniobacterales bacterium
GCTCGTCTACCAGTTGCTCTCGGCCGAGATGCGCGGTCTGCACAAGGAATCGCTGTGCGTCGTCCTTCTCGATACGCGCTATCGTTTACTGCGAATTGAACAAGTGTCTCTGGGCAGTCTGAACGAGAGCATCGCGCATCCGCGGGACGTCTTTCGGCCCGCCATCATCTCGGCTGCATACGCGGTTATCGTGGTGCACAATCATCCCTCAGGCGATCCTTCGCCCAGCCAGGCGGATCATAGCCTAACGAGACGTCTGGGGGAGGCTGCGGAATTGTTGCAAATCAAACTGCTCGACCACATCATCATCGGCGCACCTGCGGAAGGGCGACTGCCCTATTTCAGTTTCCGAGAAGCGGGCGCACTATGAGGATCCATCCGACCGCGATTATTGAAACGGGCGCTTCGCTGGGCGATGGGGTCGAGGTCGGGCCGTTCTCCGTCATTGGACCGGAGGCGGTCGTGGGCGATGGGACGATAATTCTTTCGCATGTCGTCATCGAAGGCGCGGTTCGAATTGGCCGAAAGAACAACATCGGCCATGGCTCCATCATCGGCGGCGCTCCGCAGGATCTCGGTTTCACTGCCGACAGGAAGAGCGGGATCGAAATCGGAGACGGCAATGTCTTTCGCGAATATTGCACGATTCACCGAGGCACTGCGGAAGGCAGCGCGACGATTGTCGGACACGAAAATTTTCTCATGACGGGCGCGCATCTCGGCCACAACTGTCAGATCGGAAACAACGTCATCATCGCCAATAACTGCCTCCTCGGCGGCTACGTGCGAGTGGCTGATCGCGCCTTTCTCGGCGGCGGCAGCGTCTTCCATCAAAACGTTCGCGTCGGTCGGCTCGTGATCACGCAGGGCAATTCCGGCTTTGGGAAGGATCTCCCACCTTTTGTCGTGGCGGCGCAAATCAATGCCGTCGCTGGTTTAAATGTCGTGGGCCTGCGACGCGCGGGATTCAGTGCCGCCGAGCGGGATGACGTGAAACGCGCGTTCAAGCTGCTTTACCGCAGCGGCCTCAATATCCGACAGGCTCTAGAGAAATCTGCCGAGATGGAATGGACGCAGCACAGTCGCGAATTTTTCGACTTCGTCGGGCAAGCGGGCGCGCGAGGAATCGTGGCGTACCACAATTCGTCTGCAGACGACTCTTAGTGGGTGTTCTGGTCGGACTTAATCGCGAGAAAGGCAAGCATGCGCCCCGTCTTTCCCTTCTCCGCACGGTAAGAATAGTACCGATCCAAATCGCACGCAGTGCAGATCCCCGCGTCGTGGATATTTTGCACACCGCGTTGCTGACAAACGCGCAAAATCTCAGCCGCGAAATCTACTTCGTAATGCGGCGGGCGGATGCAGGGACTGAGTTGCACCACCAAATCGGACGGCTGGGAACCATACCGTTCCGTCATCAAATCAATCGCGCGGCCGGCGATGCCGAGTTCGCTGCCCTTCTTGCCCGAATGCACAATGCCAATGCATTTACGCACGGGATCGACGAGGTAAACCGCGCAACAATCCGCTACGTAAATTCCTAGACAAATATCCGGCAGGTTCGTGATCAGGCCATCGCAGGCGGCGAAACATTTAGCAACCGTCGGAGAATCATCGATCGTTTCGACATTGCTCCCGTGAACTTGATCCGCAGTAAGAAACGCAATCCCACCGACATTATGCTCAGACCGCATTTGGCGGTGCACCACATCCAACCGTCGCAGCGCTTCCTCCTTATCGTGTCGCGCATCGACACCCGGCACGCGGACGACGAAAGCGTGGACGAAACCCGGCAAGGCCGCCAAGGCGGGAAAATGCTCCACCGGAGCTGAACGAGCCGCCTCAGCCACAGACGCGCCTAACGAACAGGCTGACGATTTCCCGCCTGGTTCAGCGGGAGCGGAGTCGGCTTGGGAGGAGGCGTGGGCGCAGGATCGGTCTTCAATTTGCGCCGCGTCTTCGGATCATCGAGCTGATTTGAATAGGTCACCTCGGTCGCCGTGACGCGATCAAATTCCGCCATGGCCGCATTATAGGTAAAGAGAGCCTGCAAGCTGATCGACTGCGCGCGCGTGACTTCCACGCGGGCGTTCAAGACCTCGAGCTGCGTGCCCGCGCCCGCTCCCAGTCGCGCGCTCGCCAAACGCAACGCTTCCTCGGATTGGCCCACCGTCTCCTGCTGGCTTCGGATCAACTCCGCGCCTTGCACAAGATTCGAGTACGCTTGCTGGACTTCGAGCTCGATCTGCCGCACCGCATCGTCGTAGGTGATCTTCTGCTGCGTGAGCACGGACTTGGCTTGCTTGAGGCGGCCATAGGTTTGACCCGAATCCCAGATCGCCCACGAGCCACTCACGCCAAAGATGTAACCGGCCCGGGCGTCGTTGATCCGCTCACTGATGGGCGAACTGCGGACATCCGATCCGCCCGTGACGTTGATCTGAGGAAAGAATCCGGAACGTGCTACTCCCACCTGCGCCGAACTGCTGAGGACGTTCGCCTTCTGCGCTTTCAAGAACGGGCGACGTGACTTCGCGACCTCGATCGCTTCGGCGAGCGGAATCTGCCGCGGCCGGTAAGTGAGCTTGCCGATGCATTCGAGCGGAGATCCTTCGCCGCGATTCGGATCGAAATCCAAGCCGATGGTGCGCGCGAGCTGTAGCTGCGAGATGCGATGGTTATTGCGTGCGGTAATCAGTTCCGGTTGCTGGTTCGAAAGCGCAACCTGCGCCTGGAGGACGTTAAAGCGCGGTACCGTTCCCGCGTCGAATCGATTTTGCTGATCCTGCAACTGGCTGCGCAGCAGGTTCACAGACTCTTCCTGCACACCGATAAGTTCGCGATTAAGCAGAACCTGATAAAACTGCGTTCGGACCGTCGCGATGACCTGATCGATCGTGTTGCGGAACGAAAAGTAGGCCGCATCGCGTTGGAAGTCGGCCGATCGGATTTGCGAAGGAATTCGCCCGCCGCTGAAGATTGCCTGGCTGGCTTGGATGCGGATGTTATAACTGCTGTCGAGCACATCGAAGCCGCTATTCAGCCCGCCGCGGTTGCCTCCGTCTCCCGTAAAATTGCTCAAGTTGGAAGCCTGATCCGAAAAAGAGCCGGTCGCGTCCACCCGCGGCAGAGCGTCCGCGCGTAACTCCAGATAAAGCCCTTTCGTCCGCTCGATCTCCTGACGCGCACGCTGGATATCCGGATTGCGCTGGAGCGCGGTGAGAATCACGTCGTTCAGCGTGAAACGAGGAACGCCCCCTCGTTCCACTCCCACCATTTCTGTGCCGGCGCGCAGCGGACTAACCGATGCGAGAAAAGTCGCGGCAAAAACAAAGGCAATAAAAACGGGAAACGTGCGCATGGAAATTACGGGGCGTGGACGGGAAAGATTGAAAGGTTAATCGACAGATTCTCTTAGTCCACAAGGTTTAGCGGACACACGCAAAGCGCATGCCACTGCGGTTTTTCAGTTTTAAATAACGGAATCAGAGCTATTTACAGATGCTCTCCGCCCAGATCGTCGAACATCTTCTTCCCACCGTCGGGATTCCAGAGTTCCATTTTCGTAACGAATGTGCTGCTTCGGAAGTCCGGCGTGGAAAACCACCGTACTCGCACGCTCACTTGCTCTGGCAATAATCGTAAATCTTGCTGTAAATCTGGAGCCAAGCCTTCTGTTCGGACGGGCTCAGATGCGTCATGATTGTCATCAAATTCCCCACCATTTCCTCGCGGATCCGACGCACCAGCGAAGAGCCTTTATCGGTGATACAAACCATCACTTTCCGGCGATCCTCGCGCGCAATACTCCGGACGAGATACCCGAGATTATCAAGCCGCGCGACGAGTCCACTCGCGGCTGCTGTGGTGTGACCCATTTTCTGAGCGATCGCGGACATTGTCAGGACTTCCTTCTGGTCCAGAGCCGCGAGCAGAAAAAATTGCGGAAAGGAAACTCCACCCGGGGCCAACTCTTTGCACAGATGCATCACGAAACAGCGCTGCATCTCGAGAATAATATGCGACAGCCGCTCGGCATCTCGCCGGAACTCGTCCGTTCGACTTCGTGGGCTCGGCGTGAGAACGGCAGATTTCAAGGCGAACAAGCTAAAAGGTCGGTCCGGAGTGTCAACCAACCCGGCGTCACTAATCCCACGTAAAAACTGTGGTCACCGTGCCCGCCGCCAACACTTCTTGTGGTCGAATCAGCAAGAGCGCATTGGACTGGCTTAACCCGAACAGGGCGTGCGATTCCTGCCGTCCGACTAGCGAGAAAATGCCGTCCCGAAGAACACCTCGGATGTAGTGAGGACGGTCGCCTTTGTTTGCAACTTCTGATTGCAGACGAGCGGGATGGGAAGGCAAGGTACGAGCAGTCTCGCCCGCTCCCATCAGCTTTAGAAGAGCTGGCCGCACAAACAGCACAAACGTGGTGAAAGCCGAAACCGGATTGCCCGGCAGGCCAAAGATGGAACAGGCTCCCACGCGGCCGAAAACGAACGGCTTTCCCGGTTTCACGGCGACGCGCCACAGATCCAAGGAGCCACCGGCGGCAGTGATCGCGCCTTTCACAAAATCACGTGCACCCACCGAAACTCCACCGGTGATGATCATGATGTCGCAGTTCGTTGCCACCCGCACCGCGGCTTCAATCTCCTCCGCACGATCAGCGCAATGGGTCACGGTCGCGACTTTGGCCCCGCATTGCTGTAACAGAGCGCAAAGCAAAAACGAATTCGAATCGTAAATCTGTCCGGTCGCGAGTTGTCTCTCCGCTGAAACCAGTTCGTCGCCCGTCGAAATCACCGCTGCCCGCACTTCGCCGCCGACGAAGAGCGAACTCAATCCCTGCGCTGCGAAAAGCGCGATCATTTGCGGTGTGACCTTGTCGCCTCGATTCGCCAACGTCTGGCCAACCGCGACGTCGCCCCCACGCCGACGGACAAATTCTCCGACTTCTACATCACACGCGATCACGATCTCCTCCCCCTCTGCGGAGACATCTTCTTGCATGACCACCGCGTCTGCCCCGGTCGGGATTGGCGCGCCCGTAAAAATTCGCACCGCTTCGCCTGGTTTAATCGAAAGATTCCGATCCGCCCCGGCCGGCTGTTCGCCGATCACCTTTAACCGCCCTCCAGCCTGGAAGGACTGGGCAATGACCGCGTAGCCGTCCATCGCTGAATTGTCGAACGGCGGGAGCGAGTGCGACGCAGAAAGGTCCCCGGAAAGGAAGCAGTCCAGCGCCTCCAGCAAACGAACTTCCCGCTGGGGCAACGGCGAAACGAGACTGGCGATTTTTTCCCACGCCGCTTCCTGTGAGATCATGGTCGCACTCTATCGCCCACCGAGGAATGCCGCTCCGAATTTTTCGCGGATAACTCTCTGGCAGGCGCGTTTGCATCGGTGTCGTTAGACCGCACTCGCGTTGGCGGGTGGTCGGTTGACGATCCCGCCCCGCGCCCCATATTCTCGCCCTGTTGGTGAGGTGGCTGAGTGGTCGAAAGCAGCGCTTTGCTAAAGCGCCGTAGTCCAAAAGGCTACCGAGGGTTCGAATCCCTCCCTCACCGTTCTCATTAATTCCGCGAATTTCGTGATAGCATGCAGGAGCGGTGGAGTTATGATCTTACAATGATGCGCTGGCTCCATTTCCTCGTTGTTACGTCAACGCTTCTCCTCGGAGGTTGTGCCGATAACCTCGTCGTCGAAGATACGTCGGAGCGCGGGCCTGCTCCGTTTTCTGCTGATCCGTCGTCCAAGCTACCAACAACGAATGAATCGGCCGCAAGAAGGGGTGCGCCGAGCTTTTAAAATTCTGGGATTGTCGGCCCCTATCCCGGTGGCCAGCTCAGCGACCGTTTTCCCATAACATGCAGGTGCAAGTGCGGTACGCTCTCACCCGCATCCGGTCCGCTGTTGATAACCACTCGGTAGCCGCTTTCGAGCAGATCGAGCTTCTCCGCGACGATCCGCGTCGCTCCGAGTAATTTCCCCAGAATCGCCTCATCCGCTTCGGTCGTGGCGGCGAGGCGCGGAATCGCCCGCTTTGGGACCACGAGAACATGCACAGGCGCCTTCGGATCCACATCGTGGAATGCGAGCACCTCTTCATCCTCCCAAACAATGCGCGCCGGAATTTCGCGCTGCGCGATTTTCTCGAAGATCGTCATCGCGCTCGCAACTCCTCCCTCTTTCTCCCTAACGAAGCGAACAGCGCATCTGCGCTAACGCGGGATTCGAGGCCAACCGCTCGCGGACGAAACACACCACTTCCTCACGCAGCGCATCGCAGGCCCGTGTCCATACCTTCGCGCCGCGCAAATGTTTCACGCACGCTTGCAAACCGCAGACTTCGAGACTGTCCGTGCCCGTCTCGACGAGCGCATCAATTCGTTTCTCGAGCCGATCGAAAAATGCCAGCTCGTAGCCGTCGCCAGCGTCCCGCGCGAGATCGAGCAGCGAAAATGAAATCGGCGGCGGCGTCGGTGAGAAAAACGGGATGATCTCTTTATAGCCGATCACCTTCAGCACATAGCGCACAGTCTGAGAAAGCTGGCTGATTGGCACCACTGGCTCATCATTCCGCAGGCGCAGATAAAACGTGATGCTTTCCGTGATGTGATCCGTCAGCCACCAGCTCGGATAGCCCGCTTGATCCGCCGCCTCCGTGATCGCCTCACGCAACCACTGCTGATTGAACTCAAAAAGCTGCCCCGTCTCGCAGCGCAAATAGGGAAACTCCTCCTTAAACGCGACCATGTGCCTCCTCCGGTGGGAACAATTCCGTCTGCGATGGGTTCGGTTTCACGCGGCGTCCCAGCGCTTGGATGGCGTCGACAAATTGGTCCACATCATTAAAGCGCCGATGCACCGATTCGTACCGCAGATACGCCACCTCATCGATTCCGCGCAATTTCTCCAGCACATTCTCCCCGATAGCCGCCGAGGTCACATCACTCCCGCCTGTCTCCACCTCGTGCACAATTTCGTTCACGGCCTCCTCCAGCGTCACCAGACTGATCGAACGTTTTTCGCACGCCTTCGCCATGCTCGTCACCAGCTTCCGCCGATCGAACGGCTCCTGCGTGCGATCCCGTTTGATCACCCGCAACTCCGATCGTTCGATCTGCTCATAAGTGGTGAAGCGATAAGCGCACTGCAAACAAACCCGGCGGCGGCGGATGCTGGAAGAATCTCGAGACTGGCGCGAGTCTATGACCTTGTCGTCACGAAACCCGCACTTGGGACAACGCATAGTGTCGGTCCTGTTACTAGCATACCAAATATTGTGGCGTCAATG
>JBDUAH010000119.1:0-7282 GCA_040004745.1 Chthoniobacterales bacterium
ACGCTCTACGGCGTGGGCGCGGAGACGTTCGACGAAATCCTGAAGACAAATCGCGCCTTCGAAGCGGACCAGGATATCGAGTCGAGCACCGATCTGAATGCCGACGATCCCGAAGCGTCGGTGGTGAAGTTCGTGAACCAGATCATTCGCGAAGCGATCATCGAACGCGCGACGGATATTCACGTGGAGCCATTGGAAGACGATCTGCGTATTCGTTATCGCATCGATGGGATTCTGCACGAAGTGGCGGTGCCGCCACAGTTGCGCGTCCTGCAATCGGCCATCATCTCGCGCCTGAAAGTCATGGCGCACATGGATATCGCGGAGCGCCGGTTGCCCCAGGACGGGCGGATTAACTTGCAATCCAACTCCGCGAATATCGACGTGCGCGTTTCGACCATCCCGACGGTGAACGGCGAGTCGATTAGCTTGCGTCTTCTGAGCCGCGATCAACAGCATCAGCAATTCGGTTTTGAGCGGTTGGATCTTAGTCCGCAACATTCGCGCACGATCGAGGCGCTCTTGCAGCAGCCCAACGGGATCGTGCTGGTAACAGGACCGACGGGTTCGGGAAAATCGACTTCGCTTTATTGTTTCCTTAGCAGCATCAACTCTGTGCAGCGGCGCATTATTACGATTGAGGAACCGGTCGAGTATCGGTTGCCCGGTGTTTCACAGATCGACGTGAAACCGGAGATCGATCTCACCTTCGCGAAAGGGCTGCGGCATATTCTCCGCCAAGATCCGAACGTGATTATGGTGGGTGAGATTCGGGATTTTGAGACGGCAGAGATCGCAATTCGTGCGGCGATGACGGGTCACTTGGTGTTCAGCACGCTGCATACGAACGATGCCGTGGGCGGGATCACGCGTTTGCTGGATATGGGGGTTGAGCAGTTCTTGCTCGCATCGACCGTGCGCGCGTTTCTGGCTCAACGCTTGGTTAGAACGGTTTGTCCGGATTGCTCCCAAATGGTGGAATACCCGAGCGAATATCTCGCGGAGATTTCATTTCCCGTGCATGAATTGGGGACGCGATTCATCCGCGGTGTCGGCTGTGATAATTGCCGACAGACCGGCTACCAAGGGCGGCTCGCGATCTACGAAATCTGCGTGATCAACGAATCGATGCGCCGCATGATCGTGCAGAAGCGTGACGGGGGAGAATTGAAGCAAGGTGCGGTCGCGCAGGGGATGCAGACCTTGGGGCAGGATGGTTGGAGGCGTGTGGGGCAGGGGAAGACCACGATCGAGGAAGTCGTGCGCGTGACGCAGAATGACGAAGTGATGTCGGAGACTTCGCTGGAGAGCGCGCCTGCGGGTGGATAGGGATGACGAAAGCCGGGCAGGATCTCACACGGGCAATCCTCCATCTTCGCGGCTCGGGATGACGGTTTAGGACGCAGAGGATCGCATGGCGCGGATGGCTTTGGCGTAGTCCCCTGTTTTGAAAATGGAGGTTCCGGCGACGAGGACGTTTACGCCATTTTTTACCGCTAGAGCGGCCGTCTCGGCGTTGATTCCACCGTCGACTTCGATGTTGAGCGGCGAGTCGTTAGACTCTTTCCACGTTTTTGCCGCGCGCACTTTTTCCATCATCTCGGGACGGAAGGCTTGGCCGCCGAAACCGGGTTGCACAGTCATGATGAGCAGGAGGTCGATCTCGGCAAGGAAGGGTTCGATGGCGGTGAAGGGCGTGGCTGGGTTCAACGAAAGACCGGCGCGGCAGCCGGCAGCGCGGAGATCGCGGAGCGTTTTGGCCACATCGTGGCGGGCTTCGGGTTCGATGTGGACGGTAATGGAATTCGCACCCGCTTTGATGAAACGCGGCGCGTAGTGATCGGGTCGCTCGATCATCAGGTGCACATCGAGAGGAAGTTTTGTTTCTTTGCGGACGGTGGCGACAAGGGCGGGGCCGAAGGAAATATTATCGACGAAGTTGCCGTCCATGATGTCAAGGTGGAGCCAATCAGCGCCGGCAGCTTCGATGGCGTGGACTTCGTCGGCTAATTTCGCGAAGTCGGCGGCGAGGAGGGAGGGGGCGACTAGAATTGGGGAGGGCATGAGGAAACGTCCAGCGTCCAACCCTCTTCCGCAATACTCCGGTGGGCAGGCTGTCAGCTTTCCCTTGACGTTGAGAGGCTTCGTTTCTAGATACTCTGCGTTTCAGCCGGTCGGGGTCGCGCCCGCAGCGCACTTGAGCTGCACGGGTCGAGTGAAGGACGGGCACGACAGACTGAGACGCGTTTCAGCGATCTCTTTTACTCATGTTTAACGGACTTTTTGGCTGGTTATCCAGCGACATCGGCATCGACCTCGGCACAGCCAACACGCTGGTCTACGTCAAAGATCAAGGCATCGTCTTGCGCGAGCCGTCCGTGGTGGCGGTGCAGGCGGGGACGAACAAAGTGCTCGCGGTGGGCGACGAAGCGAAGCGCATGCTCGGGCGCACGCCTTCCAATATCGTGGCGGTGCGGCCGTTGAAGGACGGCGTAATCGCGGACTTCGAAGTGACGGAAGCGATGCTGCGGCATTTCATTACAAAGGTGCATAATCGCCGGGTCCGGGCGCGTCCGCGGGTGGTGATCGCGGTGCCGTCTGGAATCACGGAAGTGGAGAAGCGCGCGGTGCGCGAATCGGCCACGCATGCTGGCGCACGGGAAGTTTATTTGATCGAGGAACCGATGGCGGCGGCGATCGGCGTGGGCCTCCCGGTGCAGGATCCGGCGGGGAACATGATCATCGATATTGGCGGTGGCACGACGGAGGTGGCTCTGATTTCGCTTTCTGGAATCGTCTTCAGCCGCAGCGTGCGCGTGGCGGGCGACGAACTGGACGAAGCGATCGTTCAGTATATGAAGCGCGCTTACAATTTGATGATCGGCGAGCGGACGGCGGAGGAGATCAAGATCAAGATTGGTTCCGCTTATCCGAGCGAAAAAGAAACGAGCGTGGAAGTGAAGGGTCGCGATCTCGTGGCCGGTCTGCCGAAGACGCTCATGATTACTTCGCAGGAAGTGCGGGAAGCGTTGCTCGAACCGATTTCCACCATCGTCGATTCCGTCCGCATTACACTGGAGCGTTGCCCGCCGGAACTTTCGGCGGATCTGGTGGATCGCGGTTTGGTTCTGGCAGGCGGCGGCGCGCTGCTGCGCGGCTTCGATAAACTTTTGAGCGAAGAGACTGGTTTGCCTGTCCATGTGGCGGAAGATCCGCTGAGTGCGGTCGCGGAAGGAACCGGCAAGTGTCTCAATGAAATTAAATTTCTTCGTCAAGTCGCCTCGACCGATCGCCAGTGGCGGTAGGGTGATTTCGGAAACCGGAAACCGGAAACCGGAAAGAAATTTTCGGCCCGGAAGGCTTTCCGCAATCCGGTCTCCGCAATCCGCAATCGCATGAACCGGACGAGCATCATCTCGCTAGTCATTTTTGCCGCCATCCTGGGTTATCTGATGACCTTCGGGCCGGACAGCACGCGCAAGGTGCAATCGGGGTTTTATCAATTGATCTCGCCGTTTCTAACGACCGGTTCGAGTTTGGAAAAGCAGATTACGTCAGTGCGCGCTGGTCTGAAATCGCTCGATGATTTGGAGAAAGACAATTCGCAACTGCGGGTAGAGAATCGTTCGCTGAAGGCAACGAACCAGGCGTTGCGTGATGTGGAACGGGAAGTGAATCGGCTGCGCCTCGCGCTGGCTTATCGCGAGCGTTCCGTTTTCCGTTTAGTACCGGCTGAGATCGTAACGCGGGACGCGTCGACCTGGTGGCGCACGGTGACGATCAATCGCGGCAAAGATGACGGGATCGAAACCGATATGTCGGTGGTGACGGATCAAGGCCTCGTCGGAAAGACGACCACGGTGAGCGATACGATCTCGGTCGTGCTTTTGATCTCGGACGAAAACTGCCGCGTGGCCGCGAACGTGGAAGGCTCGCGCGAGCAGGGGATCGTGACGGGCGAACGCGTGGCGGGCGCGTTGACGCCGCTGCTCAATCTGAATTTTCTGTCGAAACAAGCGAACCTGCAGCCGGGCCAGAAGGTTTATTCTTCGGGCGTCGGCGGAGTTTTTCCTTCCGGTCTTCTGGTTGGTACGGTGAAAGAATACAAGGTGCGCGATCTCGATGGGCAGGCGCGAATCAATCCGGCGGTCGATCTTTCCAAGCTCGAAGACGTGTTCGTCGTGGCTGGCCGAAAATGATCTTTTTCGCGATTCTTCTGGTGCTGGTTTTTCTCGCGCAGATCGTCGAGCTCTTCATCCCGCCGTTGGAGTGGATGTATAACGCGCACGTTTACATTGTGCCGCTGGTGGTTTTCTACGGAGCGATGGCGTTGCCGTTTCCGCTCATGCTCGCTCTGGCGGCTTTCGCGGGGCTGCTGCTGGATGCGCTCACGATGCAGGTGATTGACGCGCATGTTGAAATCGCGTTTGGATGGTCAATACTCATTTACGCTGTGCTGGCGTCCATCATGCATGGGCTCAGGCCTTTGTTTATCCGAGGGCGGTGGGAGGTTCATTGCATCATGAGTGGAGTTTGCACGTCGCTGATCCTGCTCTCTCAATATCTGATGATTACTTTTCGTCGCGGCTCGATTCTGTTCACGCCTGAAGCGTGGTGGCAGATCGGCGGGCCGGGCGTGCTGGCCATGATCATGGCGCCGCTCATGTTTTGGCTCCTGCACACGATCGGGCAGGGGACGGGCAATCCATTTCTACCGGAACGGGAAACCTTTTGATGAATAGACGACGTCTGGGCCAGCGCCTGCGCATTCAGGTTTTAGGAATTTTCATGCTGCTGGGGATCGGGGCGATCGTACTTCGGCTCTGGTGGGTGCAAGTGGCGCGCGGGGCGGATTGGACCGCGAGAATCCGCGGCAGTTCGGAACTGACGGTGCGCATTCCGTCGGTGCGCGGGGAGATTCGGGATCGCAACGGTGTCACGCTGGTGCAGAACCGCGCCAGCTATGAGGTCGATTTTTATCTCCCAGAAATGGTGAAGGGCTACCGCATGAAGATGGGGCGTCCTCCGGTGACGAATTATCGCGCCACGATCAATGGCATGCCGAAAGACATGACCGAGCCGGACATCGTGAAGATCGTGAACGATGGCGTGGTGCCGCGACTCGACGATCTGGATCTGGCGCGCGACTACAACGCCAACCAGCTGCAGAAGCATTACCGCACGAATACCGAAGTCCCGTTCTCGTATATCAAGGACATCGACTTCGGGACGATGGCAAAATTTTCCGAGCATGATGTGGGATTGCCCGGAGTGGACATCGCGATCAAGCCGGTGCGTTCCTATGTTTACGGTGCGCTGGCGGCGCACTTGTTAGGCTACGTAGGCGCGCCGGCCGACACGAATAAAGAGGAGGCGCGGAAGTTCACGTTCTATCAAGGCGACGTGGAGGGGAAAACGAACATCGAGAAAACGATGGACGAATATCTGCGTGGGAAACCGGGTGTGCGTTATCTGCGACGCAACGCAAAGGGCGTGATCGACGGTGTTTTGCGAGAAGATCCCCCACAGTCCGGTGCGAATGTCGTCCTAACGCTGGATGCGCGCATGCAGTCGATTGCCGAGGAGGCGCTGCGGTCAGTGGGACGTGGCGCCGCGGTCGTGGTGGATCCGAATAACGGAGATATTCTTGCGATGGCTTCGGTGCCCTCGTTTGACCCGAATACTTTCATCCCGAGCATCAAGGTGAAGGACTGGGATGCGCTGCGAAAAAACGAAGCGAATCCGCTAATCAACCGTGCCGTGAGCGCGTTTCCTCCGGGCTCGACCTTCAAGCTGGTCACCGCGCTGGCTGGTCTGCGCAAAGGTATCGGAAAGCAGCAGTTTAATTGCGGCGGTGGTGTCTCCTACGGCGATCATTTCTTCAAATGCTGGATCGGAGCCAAAGGCGGAAGCCACGGGGTCATCGGCCTCACCGAAGCGCTCAAGGTCTCGTGCAATTCATTCTTTTACCAATTCGGAAACGCGGCCGGGATCAACGCTATCGATGAAACCGGTGATTCTCTTGGATTGGGCAAAGCCTCAGGCATCGAAATTACCGGCGAACAGCCCGGCATTCTGCCTGGACCAGAGTGGATGAAGATAAATTATCCCCGCGAAAAATGGACCTCCGCCTACACCGCGAACGTCTCTATTGGCCAGGGCTTTGATCTGGTGACTCCGCTCCAGCTTGCGATGGTCTATGCGAGCGTGGCCAATGGCGGCGTCTCCTATTACCCACGGCTCGTCCAAGACTTGGTCGACGCGACTGGTCGCTCCGTGGTGGACGGAAAAGGCCAGCCGCTCATTGCCAAGACGCCGCGCATCCATGCTGACTTGCGGAATGATTTCACCGCCGATCAAATTGAGCTGGTGCGGAAAGGGCTCTGGAAAGTTGTTAATGAAGACGGTGGCACCGGTAGCGTAGCGCGTTTGAAAAATGTGGTGGTGGCCGCGAAAACTGGCACCGCGCAGGCGACGGATCGTGGCCATGAGGGTACGGTCGCTTGGTTCGCCTCCTTCGCGCCCTACGATCACCCGAAATACGTCGTAATCGTCGCGGTCGAGGCCGGCGAACATGGCGGCCACGGCGGTAGCGTTGCCGGACCGATCGCGGCGCGGATGTTGGAAAGAATTTTCGCGATGGACGAAGGGAAATATTCGCCCGCAGTCGCGTGGCTCGCGCCGGCTCGGAAGGCTGATCCGTTCGCCTCGGTGCAGTCTGTAACCTATCAGGATTCGAACTTGCCATCTGGGAGTGCAGACGAAGAAAGCCCGGCCGACTCCACCGGGGCGGTGCAGATGGCCGCCTCCGACGCGACGCCGGATGTGGAACCAGAAGCGGACGCTCGGGGGCGGGTGGAGCCTCGTGCGCAACGGGCCGCGCGCGCCCGCCCCGTAGTGGCGACACCGCCGCCGCGCAAACCTAACTTTTTCGAACGACTTTTCGGCGGCGGTAATCGCCGGCCACCGCCCACGCCGCCGCCCGCGCGGCGTCCGGGTCAACGCAGATAACACTCTCGATCATGTTTGCGCTTCGCTCTCCTCGTCCGGCGCCTTCGGGCGTGATCGCACAACCATTTTTAATTTATGATAGAAAAAGTGAAACGAATTTTGGGCCTTGCCCCGCGCAAGACGGGCAACAAGCTCGTCATCAGCGTGGAAAAACTGGAGCGACGTGTGGCGCTTTTGGAGGATGGCCGGCTGGAAGAATACAGCGTCGAGCGTAACAGCACGCGCAACATCGTCGGGAGCGTTTACAAAGGCCGCGTCAAGAACATCGAGA
>JBDUAH010000120.1:0-7279 GCA_040004745.1 Chthoniobacterales bacterium
TAGAAATCTGCCAGATTCGCGAAGGTTACGTAATCGCGATTGTTGATATGAATGACTTTCCATTCCGTGGCGCGGAGCGGCGAGGTGCAGAGCGCGGCTAGCAGTAGGAGGGCGCATCGCTTGCCGGTGTGCATGAACCGGGAAACTGAGGGCAGCGATGAACGGAGGCAAGCGTTTAGGCCGGCGAGCAGGAGGTTTTCGTTTTGCATTCGGGACGGTCGCTCCGATGATTCTGCCCCGTGGCCGAATTGCCCAAAACCTACGATCCCTCTGTGGTCGAGCCGAAGTGGTATGCCCGCTGGCTGGAGCGCGGAGATTATCATGCCGATGCGAGTTCGACGAAGCCGGCGTTCTCGATTGTCATCCCGCCGCCGAACATCACCGGCGTGCTTACGCTCGGGCACGTCCTGAACAATACCATTCAGGACATCATGGCGCGGCGAGCGCGGATGCTGGGTCATGAGGTGCTTTGGCTCCCGGGGACGGATCACGCGGGCGTGGCCACCCAGACCGCGGTGGAGAAGCACCTTTCAAAGACGGAAAAGAAGAAGCGGCAGGATTATGGACGCGAGGAGTTTCTGCGCCGCGTAGTGGAGTGGCAGGACAAACACGGCGGCATCATTATTGAGCAATTGAAGCGACTGGGCTGCTCGTGTGATTGGGCGCGGCAGCGTTACACTTTCGATCCGGATTACGCGCGCGCGGTGAGCGAGGTGTTCGTGAAACTGCACGAGAAGGGCCTCATTTATCGCGGACGACGGATGATTAACTGGGATCCGGCGGCGCAGACGGCGCTCTCTGATGAGGAAGTGATTCCAACGAAGCAAAAGAGCGTTCTCTATTATGTGCGCTACGAGATCGTCGAGCAGCCCGGGCGTTTTCTGGAAGTGGCGACGACGCGACCGGAGACGATCATGGCGGACGTGGGCCTGGCGGTGCACCCTAACGACCCGCGCTATCGCGATCTGATCGGGAAAAAAGTGTGGCGGCCGCTGGTGAAGCAGGAGATCCCGATCTTAACCGACGACATGATCGATCCGGAGTTTGGGACGGGGATTCTCAAGATCACGCCGGCGCACGACAAAGTGGATTTCGAGATTGGGCAGCGCAACAACTTGCCGGTAGTGGATGTGCTGCATCCAAACGGGAAGATCAATTGTCCCGAGGCGACGGAATTGGATGGGCTGGATCGTTTCGAAGCGCGGAAGCGGGCGGGGGAGTTATTGGCCGAACAAGGATTGCTCGCGAGAGAGGAACCGTATGAAAATACGGTCGGGTTCAGCGAACGCGCGGGTGTTCCGATTGAGCCGCGTCTAAGCGAGCAGTGGTTTCTGCGTTATCCGAAGACCGCAGAAGCGCTCGCCGTGGTGCGCGAGCATCTCATTCGCTTTTTTCCCACGCATTGGGAGAAGGTTTACGCGCAGTGGCTAGAGAATATTCAGGACTGGTGCATCAGCCGGCAGGTTTGGTGGGGGCACCGGATTCCCTCTTGGTATGGGCCCGGCGATGAAGTGCGCGTGCAATTGGAATCGCCCGGGAACGATTGGCGACAGGATGAGGATACGCTTGATACCTGGTTTTCCTCCTGGCTTTGGGCGTATGAGACGATGGATGCTGTGACGCGGAAGAAATTTTATCCGACGTCGGTGTTGGTGACAGCGCCGGACATCATCTTCTTCTGGGTGGCGCGCATGATCATTGCCGGGCTTGAGTTTAAGCCGGGACAAAGCGAGAAGGACGAGGACAACATACCGTTTCGCGATGTT
This sequence comes from Chthoniobacterales bacterium, assembly GCA_040004745.1. Taxonomy (GTDB): domain Bacteria; phylum Verrucomicrobiota; class Verrucomicrobiia; order Chthoniobacterales; family UBA10450; genus JACCTI01. The sequence goes on from JBDUAH010000120.1 coordinate 1,767, forward strand.
TATTTCACCGGGCTGATTCGCGATCGTTCGGGACGAAAGATGAGCAAGTCGTTAGGGAACTCGCCCGATCCGCTCGAGTTGATGGCGAAATTTGGGGCGGACGGCGTGCGCTTTGGGCTGATGCGAATCGCGCCTAGCGGGCAGGACATTCGCTTCGATGAAAAGCAGCTGGAGGAAGGGCGGAACTTCGCGACCAAGCTGTGGAATGCGGCCCGTTTCCGGCAGATGCATGGGCCGAGCGAGGCCGCGCCGAAAGTAGCGGATCACAAGTTGTCGATTTACGCGGTGGAAGTGCTGGCGCGTCTGGACGAGACGATCGCCACGGTTGAGGAGGCGTATCGCGGCTACCGCTTTAACGAGGTGGCGCAGGCGCTTTACGATTTTTTCTGGGGTGATTATTGCGACTGGTTCGTTGAAGCGGCGAAGACGGACATCTTTGCGGAAGAGCCGGCGCGGAAAGCGGGCGTGTTGGCGGTGATGGATCATGTTTTGTCGGCTGTTTTGCGATTGCTGCATCCGTTCATGCCGCACATCACGGAGGAGCTTTGGCACTTGATGGCTTTCGGCGACGAAGAATCGACGATCCAATTTACCTCGCCACCTCCTAAGCTGGAACTGGATGCGGGCCCTCGAGAGCAGGTGGGCGCTGCCTACGCGCTGGTGCAGGCGGGACGAAATCTCCGTGCTGAATCGCGCGTGCCGTCCAACCAAAAAGCGCGTTTCGTTCTGCGAACATCGACGGATTGGATCGCGGCCGAGTTGCCGACAATTTCACGGCTACTGAATGCAGAAGAGATCTCGCTCGATCCAGGTTATGAGGCGGCGCCGGGTGTGCCAATCGCAGCGACGGCTGTGGGCGAATTGCACCTCATTATTTCCGGTGGAGACGAAGATGCGGAGCGCGAACGGCTGGATAAAGAAATCGCGAAGCTGGAAAAGGATCTCGAAGCGACCGTGCGCAAGCTGTCCAACTCATCATTTGTCGACCGCGCGCCTCCCGAAGTGGTGGAGGAGCACAAACAGCGAAAGATCGATTTTGCGGAAAAGCTGAAACAGCTTCGGGCCGCGCGTTCGAGTCTCCAGTAATCGGCCACGCTCAAGCTTGGCGGCGACGATTGCGTTTGTGTAGGGTGGCGCTCGTGATGTCGCTCTGGAAACGTTTGCTCTGGGTTCTTGTCACCGCGCTCGGCTTGGGCGCGTTGGCGGTTCTGGCGTTATCGCGGGGCGAGCCGGTGAATGCGCTGTGGATCGTGGTCGCTGGGATGTGCGCGTTTGCGATCAGCTACCGTTTCTACAGTAAATGGCTGGCGACGAAGGTGCTGGTGCTGAACGAGGAGCGCGCTACGCCGGCGGTGGTGCAGGAGGATGGGAAAGATTTCGTTCCCACGAATCGTTGGATGGTTTTCGGTCACCATTTCGCAGCGATCGCTGGGCCGGGGCCGCTGGTGGGGCCGGTGCTCGCAGCTCAGTTTGGATTCTTGCCGGGAACGTTATGGATTTTGATCGGCGCAACGTTGGGAGGCGGGGTGCATGACATGATCGTGCTTTTCAGTTCCGTGCGGCGGCGGGGGAAGACGTTAGGACAGATGGTGAAGGAGGAAATCGGACCGGTGGTGGGTGCGCTCGCGCTCGTGAGCGTGCTCGCGATCATGATCATCTTAATGGCGGTGCTGGCGCTGGTGGTGGTGCAAGCACTGGCGAAAAGTCCTTGGGGTGTATTTACGATCGCGACGACCATCCCGGTGGCGCTGATCATGGGGTTGGGCCTGCGGAGCGGACGGATCAGCGTCGTCTGGATCACTGTGTTCGGATTGCTCGGTCTAGGTTTTGGCGTCTGGAGCGGCCAATTCCTGGAACAGTTTCCCATCGTGCAAGGGTGGTTCACGCGCGACGCGAAATGGTTGGCTTGGGCGCTGATGATCTATGCGTTTGCTGCGTCGACGTTGCCGGTCTGGCTGCTGCTGACGCCGCGCGATTATCTGAGCACGTTTTTGAAACTTGGAACGGTCGCGGCGTTGGGTGTCGCGGTGGTGGCACTCCGGCCGACTTTGCTCATGCCGCCGATCTCCCGATTTATCGATGGGACAGGACCGGTCTTCGCGGGGCCCGTTTTCCCCTTTGTGTGTATCACGATCGCTTGTGGGGCGGTCTCGGGGTTTCACTCGCTCATCGCGTCCGGCACGACGCCGCGGATGTTGTCACGGGAATCGCGAATTCGCGATATCGGCTATGGCGCCATGATCACCGAAATGATGGTGGCTTTGATGGCGATGATCGCGGCCTGCGTCCTCGAGCCGGGCGAATATTTCGCGATCAACACCAAGGGCGCGCCGGCTGCGGTGGTGGCGCAGATCAGCGCAGCCGGCTATCCGGTGACGGAGGCCGGGATGCAAAAATTGGCGAGCGATCTGGGCGAAACCACCATGTTCGGCCGCGCCGGTGGAGCGCCGACGTTCGCAGTGGGGATGGCACACATGTTCGCGCGCATCTCATCGAACCCAACCGCACTCGCGCTCTGGTATCACTTCGCGATCATGTTCGAGGCGTTGTTTATCCTAACCACGCTGGATGCGGGAACGCGGGTGGGGCGTTTTCTGCTTCAGGACTTGTTAGGGAACGTGTGGCGACCGCTGGGCGACACGCGCTCGCTTTGGGCGAATGTGTTTACGAGTGGACTGCTCGTAGCGGCTTGGGGCTGGTTTCTTTATCAGGGCGTGATCGATCCGCTGGGCGGCATCAACAGTCTCTGGCCGCTCTTTGGGCTGGCGAACCAGTTGCTCTCTGTCATCGCTCTATGTCTCGGAACCACTGTGCTGATTAAAATGGGGAAGACACGCTACGTTTGGGTCACGCTGGCGCCGCTTTGCTTCATGTGCGTAGTGACCTTCTCCGCGGGTTGGATGAAGATTTTTTCGCCAGATCCGAGGATCGGATTCCTTAGTGGCGCGGACGGGTTGGCGCAACGCGCGCTCAGTATCCCCGCGACCGAAGGTGCGGTGTTTATCCGCCAGGCTGGCGTTTGGCGTTTCGACGCGCTGGTGGCGGGTGGATTTCTACTTCTCGTGCTGCTGATCGTGGCTGGGAGCTCGTGGCAATGGTGGGGGCTGATTCGCGGGACTCGGCCGACGGTGTTGCACGAAGCGGAATTCGTCCCGCTGCCGGCGGGTGCGCAGGGTCCGTCTTAATTCTCGCGGAGCGGCAGGGCTCAGAACCTGGTCGCACCCTGCTCCGCGGGCCGGACGCGCTATCTGCGTTGCAAAAGGACCACGATCTCTTGATCGCGACGTGCCAGGATTACCCGACCGTCTTCAATCGCCTTGACCGTGATTTGGTAAGTCTGGCTTCCCAACTGCAACCCGAACTGCTGGCCTTCTTCCATGACCCGGCCATTGATGATCGCGAATCGACCGCCAGCCTCGACCGCGATGGAACTGACGCGGAACGCGGCAGGAGGAACTTCCGGGCCCGCCTGGTCCGTGCCGACATCGCTGATTTTAGCCGAAGGCTTCCAGCCGATGGGCCAAAACGGGTTACGAATGCTGCTTTCCACCTTAAACGAGGAGAGGTGTTTCAGCTCGATCTTGGGAACTGGGGTGGGCTCAGGTACCCCACCCGCCTTAGGCCCCGACTTCGCGGCCGGAGCAGTAGCTTCCGCAGCGGAGAGCGGTCCCGCGACGAGAAAAGAAAAAGTGAGGATTGCGAGGGCTCGGATCATTTGTTTTGGATCACGTTGATGGCCACTAATTCAATCTGCTGAAACTTCGGTTGATCAGCCGACGCGTGAATGGTGATTTTGTTAATCGAGAGCAACGGCTCTGTGTTCTCGAGTTCCGCGATAGCAGTCCCGAGGGTGCTGAACTCGGCCTGCGGCACGTCGATGAGCCAACTATAACTGAGCCATTCTTCGAGCCCTGGTTTGCCAACGGGGGTGCTGCTCGCGAGGCGGGCAACGACCTTATCGATCTGCTGGTTGCTAAAGAAGGTTTTGATCCGCGGAGGAAACCAGGCGATCGGCGCCCCGTCGGGGGTCAGCGCCTGCATGGCAGCGTAGCGAGTGGTGGCGCTACCGGCCTGTCGTTCCAGACTGCTCGCTTTGGCCAACTCGCCTTTTGAGGTGTTGAGCTTTTCCTGCAAGTCGGCCAGCGTCACTTCCATCGCGGCGCGGTTCTTGTTCAACGGCCCGAGGAAGAAGCTGAAATAGACGTAAATCAGGACCACGAAACCGATCCCGCTCAAGGCGAGCTTTTGGATTTGATCCTTCGAAAGTTTGCTCGTTTTTGTCATCGCTTGACGCGCCCAGAGGCGGGAGAACCGGTTCCTGCTGTGGGCTCAGAAACCAGTCGGTTAAGGGTTACGCTGAGAGTGTATCGAGCCACCGGCATATTCGTGCCCGAGACATTGATGAGAGTGTCGAGATCTTCCAACGCCTTGAATTCGATTTTCACGTCGGTATAGCTTTGGCCGAGTTGTTCGCTCAGGAGTTGGCGGAGGTCTTCGGCAGCCGCACGCGGCTCGCGTCCCGCGGCGATACCTTCGATCGTGAGGCTGACGGTCTTGTCGTCAGTGGCTCCGGCCACGTTCATCAACTGGACGTTCGGAGCGACGCACCGGGCCAGTTTTTCCAGAAGGGGACCCCAGTAAAACCGATCCTCAATCAGGGTATCTAGAACTTGGGTGGCGCTGACAATCGTATTTAGCTCTTTCGCCCGCTTCTGAGCCGCAGTCACCTCGGGTTCGATCGCGGACCACTCGCTCTGAACTTTGCTTAGCCGGTTTTTTACCGCCAGCGTTTCATACGCTTTGAACATGTAGAAGAGCAACATGAGCGCGCCGATAGCGCCGAGAGCTATCGAGCCGAGCTTCAGGGGATCGCGCTGGCGTTGACGCAACTCCGAGATCTCTTCGTGCAGAAGATTGAGATGAAGGGCCATGGTGCGTCCTTAGTTCCGCAGGTATTCGAAGGCGGCCCCACAAGCCACGTTCAGGGAGACAAACTCGTTTGGCAGGGCCTGGCGTTTATCGGCCGGCAACGCGACTTCGCAGGTTTCCAGGGGATCCCAAATCTCGCAGGGGAGGCTGAGTTCATCGCTCAACATTTGCAGGATCGACTCCGTCCGTGCCAGGCCGCCGGAGACAAAGATGCGGTGGATCGTTTCTTCGCGCTGCCCTTCGAAGAATCCGATCGAGTTGCGCACTTCGGTCGCGAGGCGGCTGAGCGAAAGTCGGCAGATATCGCCGATGCCGGCGTCGCCCTCGCGCATGAGGAGATGAGCGGCGTCGGCGTCGAGCGCTCCGTCCGCAGTCAGCGCTTCGGTCAGATGCTTGCCGCCGTAATCAACACTACGGATGAGAACCAATTCTTTTTTGCTCCCGATCATGACCGTGCTTTGCAGGTGGCCCATGTCGAGGAGCAGGAACGTGTCCTTCGCGAAAATTTCCGGGTAGGCCAACTCGAAGGCGTTGAAGGAACAGATCGGCGCCAGTTGCAAGAGATGAGCCGGGATGCGCGCCTT
>JBDUAH010000121.1:0-7276 GCA_040004745.1 Chthoniobacterales bacterium
GCTTCCACCCACGGTTTGCCGACTTCGTAAACTTCGAGCGCGGAGAGTTCGAAGCGGCGTCGATCCATGATCGCGGCGACGCGTTCCAAGAGTTCGGCGCGATGATTGACGCTGGTGCGACTCCAACTGCGGAATGCCTCGCGGGCGGCTTTCACGGCGGCTTCCGCCTCGGGAATTTTCGCTTCGGCAACGGAGCCGATTACTTCGCTCGGATGGCTCGGATTAAGCGACGGCACGAAGGAGCCCGTCATGATTTTTTCGCCGTTGATGACGAGCGGATATTGTTGGCCGAAGCGCGCGCGCACTTCGCGCATGGCGGTACGCATCTGCTCTTGGCTTTGGCGATGGACGAAGTTTACCGCAGGTGAATTTTCGTAAGCCCCGGTGGTGGTTTCGGGCGCGGCGCCGTTTTGTGACTGACTCGCGGTTTGGGCATGGCGATCCAGTTTGGCCGCGACTTCGAGCGAGAACTCCACCGGGGCAATCTGGCGAACCGCGCGGGGGGTCGTGGGCGTGGCGGGATCACGCAAGAGCGCCATGGCAGAAGCGTTGTCGGTGAACTTGGCGCGGAGGAACCCTTCGTTAGACGTGTTCTCGAGCAGACGCCGAACCAGGTATGCCATACCGGGCAGGAGTTCGCCCACCGGGCAGTATTCGCGGACGCGGAAGCCCATTTCGACGAGGGCGCGCTTGATCGGTCCGGCCATGCCGTAAAGGAGCTGGAATTCGTAGCGGCTCTTATCGATTCCCATCTGATCGGCCAGCGCTTGCGCGTGGGCGATACTGCGGACGTTATGCGAACCGAAAGCGGCGGTAACGATGTCTTCGTTTTCGAGGAGGACGCGGGTGCAGGCTTCGAAGTTTGCGTCGCTCTCGGGCTTTTGCAGCCAAACGGGGCAACGCCAGCCATTCTGCGCGGCTTTGATCTTTTCGTAGTCCCAATAAGCGCCTTTGACGAGGCGGACGGTGAAGCGCGTGCCGCGTTTGCGCGCCCATTCGATCAAGTCGCGCAGGTCGCGTTCGGCGTCGCGCAGGTAGGCCTGGATGACAATGCCGGCGTGTGGCCAGTCGTTAAACTCGGACTCGGTGAAGAGCGCCTTAAAGAGGTCGAGGGTGGAGTTTTTGTGCGCGTAGCTCTCCATGTCGAAGTTCACAAACGCGCCCAGCTCTTTCGCGCGGCGGAGGATCGGCCGCAGCTTTGGCGCGAGATGCGCGATCGCATCGGCGGGGTCGGCCGGGTTCATTTGCGAATAGAGAGCGGAGATTTTTACCGAGAGATTAACGACCGGGAAAAGGTCCGCGTTTTTCCCCAGCGGATCGGTCCAGTCGCGCGTTTGAGCGGCGAGGCCCTCGAGTAATTGCAGACAGCGCACGCCGTATTCTTCGGCTTCTTGCTCGCTCACGACGGCTTCGCCTAACAAGTCCACGGTGAAGCCGATGCGATTCTTGCGCCCTTTGCGCAAGGTCTTCATGGCGTCGTCGGGATTGCGTCCGGAGATAAATTGCCGCGCCATGCCGGAAACGTTCCAGCGCATGAACCAGCTTGAGAACCAAGGGACGATCTTCGCCGCGCGGATGCCGGTCTGCAGGAGCGGGGCGAAGCCGCTGCGCATGTTCTCGAAATATTCGTCGAGGTGGCGCACGATCTCGCGTGAATTCCGAAGCGACGCGAGGACATCGACGAAGCGGAACATTTGCACTTTGAAGGCCTCGTCCTTCATCGAGAGCGCCATCATTTTCGAGTAAAAACCGGACTTGCTGAAAATGGATTCAGGATGCCGATCAACGAGGTGAAAAATTTGCTCACCGCGCTGTTCGGTGGCCTTCTGCAGAGCACTCATGGGCGGACGATACTGCGGCGGAGATTCTTGGCAAAGGTGTTGCGGAAATGTCCTCGGACGGGCGGATTGACGAACTGCCGTCGAAACTATAAAACCGGGTTCGTGGCCTCTTTTGGCAATCCACGCTTGGTGCCGGCTCGTGACCGGCGGTTGGCGGCGTATGCAATGATGGTTGGCGCTGGCTTCGCCGCATCCGACAAAATGAAAGCCGATATCGTTTACAGCGGACCGGTTAGCATTGCGATTCCGGTTACGAGCGCGGGGGTCTATCTTAACGTCATTACCGGTGCGACCGGTTTCTCGAGCGCGGGCACGCCGGGCTGGGATGTGAATCCCTGGAGTGCGACGACGCTCAATTTTTTCAACCCGAGCACACCGAGTGGTGGTGTTTACGTCACTGGCGGCGGCTCTTCGGCGACGCTGGTGGATAATCTGGGGCTGGGAACATTGGTCAGCGGCGCTAGCGTCTTCGGTTCTGGCATGGCTGAAACAACTGGCTCCACGGCGTTTAGTCTTAATAGCCCAAACAATTTCGTAGGCTTCCGCTTCCTGAACGAAGCAACAGGAATCGTGAATTATGGGTGGCTGCAGATTTCTCTCGGAGCGAGTTTGACGGATCCGGCGCGGGCGATTGTCGGCTATGCCTACGAGAACACCGGCGGAGCGATTCTTACCCCAATCGACCTCCCAGCGCCTGAGCCGTCGTCGTTCGCGTTGCTCGGCATGATGGCTGCGGGTGCCATCGGCGTCCGTGCGTGGCGCAGGCGCCGGGGCGCCTGAGAATTTGCTGAGACAGCCCCGCGAAACCTTCTTACTCGCGGAAAATTCTCATCGCGACACGCGCACGCGGTTCCCCGTTTTCGAAATCAGGGTGGACCAAATATGAAACTAATAGGCCAAAACGGTGAAACAGGGGCGATGGGATACGTGCTGATGTGGCTTCTCGGGATTCCGATTCCGGTTCTCCTGCTCTTTTTCCTCCTTCGGGGTTGTTCCTAAGCGGGGCTAGGGTAGGGGGAGCGGCAACGCGTCTGGCGGGAATTTCGGCGTGTAGGAGCGTCGGAAGTTTCCCGACCAGGCGGTTGTTTTCTGACGGATTAAGTCCGCACCGAAGATCGAGCTCTCGCAGCGCGGACGATTTCACGCGTTCGCTTTCCGATCAGGGGATGATGTCGAAACTCTTGTGCTGACTGCGCCAAGCACTTTTCGCGGATTTCAAATCGGTCTCCTTCTCGAATTCTACGAAGAGATTTTTGTCCAGTAGAATGCGCCAGTCGGTGTTGAGCTTCATAAGCTCGCGGTAGACACTCTCGCCCTCGGGAAGAAGCGAGCGTCTGCTGCCGGGGGGGTAATTCTTGTTCCGGCGGAAGCGGCGGAGGTATTGGCGGTAGGTCAACCAGCCGGCCAGCCGCACAAATGGGTAGGCGAAGGGAAAAATAACCAGCGACGTCGTATTGACGTGGGTGAAAACGATCTGCTTTAGACGGAAGCCCGAGAGCTTGGCCAGACCGCGGAGGCGTTGGATGCCGAGGAGAAAGTAGTGCCCGAGATAGATTTCGTCGGTGCCGTCATCGTTCATCCAAACGGAGTCGATCTCGTTCGGCGGCATCTTCTTGAAGAGATACTCGGCCTCGAAAAGGAAGTAGCTCATCCTCGCCATGAGGTTGGAATAGTTGGGCGTGGTGATGATCAAGGAGCCGCCCGGTTTTAGGACGCGATTAAATTCCTTGAGCGCGCGATATTGATCGCTGAGGTGCTCGATCCCTTCCTGGCAAATCAGGAAGTCGGCAAAATCGTCCGGTGCGGGGAGGCCTTCCATGATATTTGCCCGCTCGCAGACCATTCCCTGAGCCTTGAAATACTCGGGAAATAAATCGTAGGCGTGAACGGTTGCGCCGGCCTTTTGCAGGATCTGGGCGGTAATGCCGGAACCAGCCGGAGTGTCGATTACCACCTTGTTTTCGAACCGGCTCTGGTTGGCCTGAATGAAACGCTTGACCCAATATTTGATGCTAACCGGATTGTCCTCCCAAGGGGGGGAGGGGGCGGCATCGTTGGCAGATTTCATGGAGTTCCGAACCTCGAAATAACAGCCGAGACGGTGGTGGACGGGGCGGGAGAAGTCACGCGCAGAGTATTTGTTTTCACGAGATGGACGATCGCAGGCGACCGGCTGGGCGAGGGCTTCTCAAGTCGTGTGCTCGCGCTTCGCAAGCGTGGCGCATGCGCTACAGTGCGCGGATGAATGCGCATCGGTATGACCTGGCGAGTGACAATACCGCGGGCATTTGCCCGGAAGCCTGGGAGGCCCTCGCGAACGCCAATTCCGAGCCGGCCCCTTCCTACGGTGAGGATCGATGGACCGCACGCGTCTGCGAACTGGTGCGGGACATTTTCGAGACGGACTGCGAAGTTTTTATCGTTTTCAACGGAACGGCCGCCAACAGTCTCGCGCTGGCGCAAATCTGCCGATCTTTCCACAGCACCATTTGCCATGAGCATTCGCACATCGAGACCGATGAATGCGGAGCCCCGGAGTTTTTTTCGGGGGGGGCGAAGCTGCTCCCCACGCGCGGCGCGAACGGCAAACTCGATCTGCGCGAAGTGGAAGCGACCATGCGGAAGCAACGCGAGCTGCATTCGCCTATGCCGCGGGCGCTGAGCGTGACGCAATCGACCGAGCTGGGAACCATCTACTCGCGCGACGAACTTGGGGCGGTGGCAGATTTCGCGCGGGCCCGCTCGCTTCTCCTTCAAATGGACGGCGCGCGTTTTGCAAATGCGGTTGCGGCGCTGGGTTGCTCGCCCAAGAGCATTACCTGGGAGCTGGGTGTGGATGTGCTCTCCTTCGGCGGAACCAAGAACGGAGCGGGGGGCGGTGAGCTGGTAGTTTTTTTTAACCGGGAATTAGCGCGCGAGTTCGACTACCGGGCGAAACAGGCGGGCCAGTTGGCGTCGAAAATGCGGTTTCTGGCAGCGCCGTGGACCGGCTTGCTGACCGACGGCGTTTGGCTGCGGAATGCCCAGCATGCGAATGCGTCGGCCGAGAAACTGGAGCAGGCGTTGAGCGATCTGCCGGGGCTGGAGCTGGCGTTCCCCCGGCAAGCGAACGCGGTGTTTCTGCGGATGCCGGAGATGCTGGTCACGCAACTCCACGGGCGCGGTTGGCATTTTTACAAATTCCTCGAGCCGGACGTCTACCGTTTGATGTGCTCCTGGGCGGCTCGCGAGGAGACGACGAACGCATTTGTGGCAGACGCGAGGGAATTGCTTGAGCAGTCGTGGGCGAGCGCGTGATTTGTTCTCGCAGGTACTGAGGAAATCGATTTAATACATCGCATGCGCTCGTCGGCCTGGCTCCTGATTCTCCTTTCTACTTTCCTCGCTGGTTGTGGGGCGGCGCGTGACGCCGCAGTCACGTCCTTTCGAGTGTTGGATGCTCCGGCGGCATTCGTCCGCAAGAAAATCGATCCGCCGCGAACGACAACGACAACCACGGTGCAGAGAACCCAGGTATCCGATGTCTCCACGCCTGGCCAGCCCGTGGCGGTGGCGCCCGCCTCTCCGCCGCGAACGACACCACGCCGTTCGACGCCGTCGGAACCACGTCCCACGGTGACGCGGAAAGAGGTTAAGACCACGACGCCCTCCAAGCCGGCGAGCGCAAGCAAGTCGACGACGGTCCAGTTCCCGACCGCCAAGCCGGTGCCAGGGAAGCCGGGTTATGTTTACAGCGTCGATCCCAAGGGCGGCATCGTGGATGTGACCGGCTACAAGCCAGGGGACAAAGCGAAGGATCCGTATACCCAGCAGATATTTATCGTCCCATAGGATTTGACGGTGAGTCCCGGTTCCGACGTTTATTTCTCAGATTTGCGTCTCAGCCTCGCTTTCGCCGGTCGTAAATGAAGTCCTTCGTTTTTCATAGAGGGCGCTCGAATCCAGCGCCTCGACGCGGAGAGCCGGGAAAGGTCAGGATTTGGAAGAAAAAGAGATGTCTGGCCAAAGAGCGCACGCTTCTTGCTTTTATGGTTTTTATGATTCGCAGCCTTTCTGGTCCCCGGCGGTTACGCAACTTCGTCGTCCTTTGGTTGGTTTTGCTCTCGATCGCCTCCAAGGCCGATGCTTACAACGCCACCGGCAAGAGCTGGCCCGCCAATAGCACCCTCACGCTTCAGTTCAGCCTTGGCGCGCCCGTTCTTCCCCTGCTCGACAGCAACACTTCGTGGAATGCCGCCGCGGCCCCGGCAATCGACGCTTGGAACGCCAAGATGGCGCGTCTCCAGATCACCAAAGTGATGGACTCGACTGCTCCCGTAGCTTCTGGAGATCGAGTCAACTCCGTCGCTTTCTCGAATAGCGTGTTTGGACAGTCCTTCGGTTCTGGCACCCTTGCGGTGACCTATTATTTCACACAGGGATCAACTTTCCTCGAAGCCGATGTGCTCTTTAATCGGGCGCAGACTTTCGATTCTTATCGCGGTCCGCTCCGTTTCGGCGGTCCCGGCGGCTATGCGACCGGAGACATTCGTCGGGTTCTTTTGCATGAACTAGGGCACGCTTTGGGTTTGGATCACGCCCCCGGCGATAATGTCATGTCGCCGATCACGAGCGATCGGGAAGTTCTCTCGGACGATGACGTCGCCGGGATCCAATCGATCTACGGCGCTCCTGCACCGGCCCCTAACCCGATACCCACACCTGCGCCGGTCCCCACGCTTGCGGCGCAAAGTGACTTCAACGGCGATGCCAAAGTTGATTTGATTTGGCAGAATAATGTAACGGGCGAGCGCGGACTTTGGCTCATGAACGGAACCACCCAAACCGGGGTCATTTTTCTGCCTACCATCCCGCTCGCGTGGCGGATTGCGGCCACGGCTGATTTCAACGGAGACGGTATGGCCGACATTCTCTGGGAAAATACCGTCACGGGCGAGCGCGGAGTCTGGCTCATGAACGGCGCCGTGATCATGGAGGTGCGTTTCCTCCCAACGATCTCGACCGACTGGGAAATCGCTGGAACCGGAGACTTTAACCATGACGGCCACCCTGACCTGGTTTGGCAAAACAAGGTAACCGGGGAGCGCGGCTTCTGGCTCATGAACGGGTTGGTTACGACCGAGGTGCGCATGCTCCCCTCAGCGCCGACGGACTGGGAGATCGTGGGCACGGATGATTTCAACGGCGACGGCCAGCCCGATCTTCTCTGGCAAAACAAGGTGACCGGACAGCGGGCCTTCTGGTTCTTAAACGGGACCGCCTATACGGGCGCGTTCTTTCTCCCGACGATTGCGACCGTATGGAACATCGCCGGCACCAACGATATGAACGGTGACGGTCAAATCGACATCATCTGGCAGAATACCGCGACCGGCGAGCGTGCGGTCTGGTTTATGAACGGAACGAACCACGTCAGCGATAAGTACCTGCCGACC
>JBDUAH010000122.1:0-7232 GCA_040004745.1 Chthoniobacterales bacterium
TCAGTATATCCTGAAAATATGAAAACAAGCGCGACGGCGGATAAGGCGACGCTCGATTCGGCCCGCGACGACTTCGTTTCCCAGTGGGGCACCATCGGCACGGCTTGGGGCATTAACCGCACGATGGCCCAGATCCATGCGCTCCTGATCACCGCGCCCGGTCTTTCGAGCACGGATTCCATCATGGAGGAGCTAAAGATCAGTCGCGGTAATGCGCACAGCAATCTGCGTGAGCTGGTCAGTTGGGGCCTTGTGCGCAGCAATTTCCAAAAGGGCGATCGGAAGGAGTATTTCGAAGCGGAAAAGGCGGTCTGGAAGATTTTTTGCATCATTCTGCGGGAGCGCCGCCGCCGGGAATTGCGGCCTGCGATGGCGGTGCTGGAACAGTGCGCCGAGCGCACCCGGGAGCTGAAAACGCCGGAGGCGACTGCCTTTAACGAACAGATCAAAGCACTGAGCGATTTCCTGGCCCTCTCGGACAACGTCATCACCAAACTCTCACGCTCGGAGCAGAGCACGGTCGTGCCATGGGCGATCAAATTTCTGAAGTAAACGAAACCATCAAACCGAAAGACCAACACCATGACACCCATTGTTTGCACATATCTCAGCTATCTCGTGATCAGCATCGCGATGACCATTTGGGTCGCAAAGACGCTGCATAAAAATGGCCGCATCTTCCTGGTCGATTCTTTCGCCGGAAACGAAGCCCTGGCCGATTCGGTTAATCACCTTCTCGTGGTCGGTTTTTACTTGATCAATATCGGCTACGTCGCGCTCGCTCTGAAGGAAGCTCAGGTGCCTGGAAATCTGCAGGGAATCATCGAGATTCTGAGTCGAAAAGTCGGCGTCGTGCTTCTCGTGCTCGGAGCGATGCATTTCTTTAACATGGTCGTGTTTTCGAAGATGCGGCGGCGGGCGCTGCTGCACCAGGCTCCGCCTCCGCTCCCGCCCCAAGCGCAAATCCAGGTCGGAGCCGCGTGATGCGCCTCTCGGTCATCTATGATGCGGAGTGCGCGCTCTGTCGGCGCTGCCGCGATTGGCTGAACCTGCAACCGAAGTGGGTCGCGCTGGACTTCGTGCCGTTGCAATCGCCCGATCTGCCGCAGCGGTTCCCCGGTATCGAAGCGCTCGCGCCGCACGATCAGCTCCTCGTCGTGAGCGACAAAGGCGAAATCTATCGCGGCTCGTCCGCGTGGATCATGTGCCTCTACGCGCTGCGCGATTACCGGGCCTGGTCGCAGCGGCTCGCCCACCCAGCGCTGCGGCCATGGGCGCAACGCGTTTGCGAACTCGTGTCGCAAAATCGGCTGCAGCTTTCGCGCTGGTTGTTTCGTCAGGATCTCGGCGAGATCAATCGGACCATCGCGGCGCGGAGCGCTTCGGTCGCACAGGTTGAAGCGATGCGACTCGTCGAGGATTGAAATGTTCAAGGATGAAACTTTTGCTGGCGGGGGGCTCCGGTCAGGTCGGGCAAATTCTCGCGCGGGCCTTCGTTCAACGCGGCGACGACGTTGTCATCTTGTCGCGCACTCCGCAGGAGCATGCATCATTTCGGACGGTAGCGTGGGATGGCGAAAGCCTCGGTGAATGGACGCGCGAACTGGAGGGAGCCGACACTGTCATCAATCTCGCTGGCCGGAGCGTGAACTGTCGCTACACGGAGAAAAACCGGCGCGCGATCATGGACTCTCGGGTGAACTCGACCCTCCTCATTGGGAAGGCCATCCGCCAGGCGACAAAGCCGCCGCCGGTCTGGCTGCAGGCTTCCACCGCTACGATCTACGCACATCGTTACGACGCCGCCAACGACGAGACGACCGGCATCATCGGCGGAAGCGAACCGGACACTCCCGAAACCTGGCGGTTCAGCATCGATGTGGCAACGGCTTGGGAACGTGCGCTGGAAGAGTCGTCGCCGCTGCCGCAGACCCGGACCGTTCTGATGCGCTCCGCCGTTGTTCTTAGCCCGGACCGTGGCGGCATCTTCGATGTCTTGCTCAGGCTCGTTCGGCGAGGATTGGGCGGACCGGCCGGCGACGGTCGGCAATACGTTTCCTGGATCCATGAAATGGATTTCGTCCGCGCGGTTCTTTGGCTGATTGAGCACGAGGAGGTGAGCGGTCCGGTCAACCTCGCCGCCCCGAATCCGCTTCCAAACGCCGCGTTCATGCGCGCGCTGCGCCTGGCGTGGGGAATGCCCATCGGCCTGCCAGCCCCGAGATGGATGGTCGAGATCGGCACCTTCCTCATGCGCACGGAATCCGAGTTAGTCCTTAAGTCCCGACGCGTGGTGCCAGGTCGGCTTTCGGCCAACGGTTTTCGTTTTGAATATCCGGATTGGCCGGCGACCGCGGCGGAACTTTGTTCGCGCCGGCGCCGCTGCTAGGGCTCGCGGTTGCGGAGCGCGCTGCGCTACCTCGCCAGCCACCGCGAGCAAATTGGACTATGCGCGATCCGTCGCGCGCCAACTTTCCGTCGGCTCTGGTCTGATCGAAACAGACCACAAACATGTCCTCCACGTCCGCCCAAAAGGCCAGTGGCGCCTGGCTACTCCACAGTGCACGCGCGACTCGCTCAACTAAAGGGTCCTCAGGGCCAACCAACAGTGGGGCGCTGGGAGGCCAACGGGGTCGCTTGAACTTCAGATCCGAATCAATCACAACCTCCGGCCCCCTCCCCTTTTTGATTGCTTTTCCCAAGGACAATGTCTCATTCGGTGCTATGCCCGATCTTACCCCTACTGCTGCTACTCCCGCACAACCAGAACGTCCGACTGGAAGAGCAATGAAGGTCTTCCGTACAGTCCTCTTATACCTTGTCGCTATCATCGCCGTCATCCGGGGCCTGACGGCGATCTTCGGCGGTAGTGATTTCGGCACGAAGCTCGAATTTAATAAAGCTGAGCTCTACTACACAAAATCGGTCACCGCAGACGAAGCTAAGCGGCTCGGGGGCTATTGCATAAAAGAGGAGTTATTCAGCAATAACAAGCTCTCGACGCAGATCGATAAGAACAACGGCACCTATCAATTTCGGATGGTCCTGAAGAAAGGGAGCGAGAATGACGCGGCGCTGCTTCAATCAGCCAAGCTCCTCGCCGATGGGATGTCGCGCGAGGTTTTTAACGGCGCTAAAGTGGAGTTTTACGCTTGTGATGACGGGCTTAAGCCTGTGAAATTGATGGCGAGTTCGTGAGGCGTCTGCGAAAGGAAACTCTCTCGCAGGTCTCTTATCAGCCTGACAAGACCTCGATCGAGCGAGAGAAAAATCCCCTTCGCAGCGCGACACTAACGACACCTACAATCGGTTCCTTCCCTATCCGGATAAGGGTGAGATAGACTCCTATAATGGGCGACACCTAAGACGTTAAGCCTGAGGAAATGCCTGATGATTACAAAACCGAGCATCCCAGCCGGCGCGATTAAAATACGCCCTACTCTGCTTTCGTATGCTCCTGCGCGCGCCAATCTCCCATCAGGATAAACGGCGCCCAATAAAGCGGGCGTGAATACTTCGGATTCTTCATCAGTTTGATTTCCGCGCTCTGCAGCGCTTCGGCTTTGGAAGCGCCGGCCGCGAGTCGCCCGTAAAACTCGACCATAAACTCCGTCGTGCTCTCATCCCCAACGCTCCAAAGGCTGGCTACAACGGAGGTTGCGCCCGCACTGGAAAATGCTTCCGCCAGGGTGGTGATCTCACCTCCATCGGGATCTTTGTCGCCCAGCGCCGTCTCGCAGGCAGAGAGCGTGACGAGATCGACCTGCTGCAACGGCAATCCAAAGATTTCCCCCGTCGTCAATTCTTCCTGTCCCGGAGTCTCACCGGAAGCGAGCTGAATGAAACTTTTCTCCGGTGTAGCGGAGTTGAGCCGTCCGTGGGTCGCGAAGTGTAAGATTCGTTTCTGCATCGGGTTGCTAGTGATCGCGCTCTTCGTCGCCGCGGCGCCGGAGAGAACTTCAGTTCCGGGGAAAACATTCGCGATCTTCTTCACTTCCACCTCAGCCGAAGGCAGCTCCGCGCCGGTGGGATTGCCGACCGCGATCATGCCTCCCCGCGATTTCGAAGGGTCGGGTGGCTGGACCGCATCCATCACGTCCGCTTCGGTGAGATAGACGATCTGCTTGTCTTGAATGAGATAGCGCAATTCCCCATCCGGCTGCTTTTTCGCGAGCGCCTGCAGTGGGAGATAAAACAAGAGCTGGTTCGGGATGAACGCGATCGTCTTCGTCGCGGCGAGTTCGGGTTCGATCGGCGCGATCAACATGTCGTAGAGCGCGGTTAGACTTTTCGTGAGCGCACCGCCCGATTCGCCTGTCGTAATTTTTCGCCGTGCTGTTCGAATCTGTTTCCAGAGATCTTCCGGCTTGACCGGCGGCGTGAAAATCTTCAGCGCCTGATTCGTGACGACGAAGATATAGAGCTGTTCGCCCAACGCGGCGTACTGAAGAAACGTGACCCCATCGGGGATACTGCGCTGCGCTTTCTGCAGCGCCTTTGGTTTCACGGAGATGAGCTTTTCCCAATTTGGATTGCTCCGCTTGATTTCCTCGAAGACCCGGAGCACCTCGCCTTGAGTGGAGGCAGCGAGCAGCTTCAGATTCTCCACTTTTGTTTTGTCTCGGTCGGCTTCCGGCTTCGCTTGTTCGCGTTGCAGTTGATTATTCGTCGCGTGCAGCTTGCTCTCCAGCTCTGCCGCTTGATCGAGCCGCTCCTGCGTAGGCTTGTCCCGGCTCCTCACGCTCGTGAGCGGCATTGCATCGCGGAGCTTTTGCGATTTGGCGCGGTTCAGGTAATCGAACGCTTCCTCCCCTCGTCCCATTTTGACGAGGAGCCCGACGATGCGTTCGTAGGCCTTCGCGTTCCGCTTCACGTCGGCAAAAGCTCCTTCGGAGGCTGCGGTCGCGCGGACGGATTCAAGCATCTTCACTGCTTCCGTAAACTGCTCGAGCGCCGCGTCGTTCTTGCCTTCCGCTTGCAAGATTTCACCGAAAACTCCGAGGGTCGCGATTTTGTCCGGGACCGAATGCGTATGCGCATCGGCCGCGCTTGCCTGCTCGATCAGAGTCTGCGCATCGGCGACCTTCGATTGCCGCAAGCGGATCGAAGCCAGCGTTCGCGCCGTCCCGCTCTGCGCGCCGAAATTGCCCGTTTTGGCCGCGAGCTGGAGAGCTTCCTCCGCGAACCGCGCGGCCTCATCGAGCTGCCCGGAGTCGCGCGCGAGGAGGGCCAGGAAGCTCGTCGCCGACATCACACCCGGCAAGCGGTGCGCACCAGCGAAGATTTGCCGCGCCTGCTCCACGTAAGGTCGCGCTTTCGCGAAGTCTTCCTTGTCGTAGAGAAGCCGCGCTGCCTGCATGAGCGAATTTGCACTGCTCTCGTCCTGGCCGATCTCGCGTTTGAGCTTGATTGCTTCGTCCAGCTCCTTCACCGCCAGGTCGACCTGACCGCTGTCCGCGTGCAGATCCGCGAGGTCGCTCAGAACGCGCGCACGCAGTTGAGCGCGGAAGAGGGAGAAAAGGTTTAAGTAGCCGCCTTCTGGCAGAGTTTCGATCAGCTTCAATGCGCGATCGTAAAAGTTCGAAGCCGCCGTGAAGTCGCCCGATTCCTGCACGGCATTTCCGAGATTCACGAGCATGAGGGATTCCGAAAACGTGTCGTGACCCAACTCCATATCACTATTTTGCGCGAGGCTCTCTTCATGACGTGCGAGCTCCTCCGGGTTCATCTGAGCCTTCACTTCCGGACTCATGAGGTCCTCGTTTCTGCCTTTTTCCCGGATCGCGGCCGTCGATTGAATCTCAGCGAGAGCTTGCTCGAAGAACTCTCTTGCTTTAGCAACGTCGCCGACCTTGTACAGATACATGTGACCGAGGGAACCCAGGTCTTCATCGAGCCTTCGCTCGGGGAGCGTTTCGGGTAGCGCGCGCCGGATCACCAGAGCCTGGCGGAGGTTCTTCTCAGCAGCTTCGAAATGCGCGAGATCCGCTTGCCCGTCGGCGACGCCTCGCAGCGCCGTCGCTACTTCCACTTTCTTCCGATAAATGTCTATTTGCGGGGCGCCGGAATGCTCCAGGTAATCCAGCTCAGTCCGTTTGGTCTCGAGCTCCAGTTCGGCATACTTCACCACGCTCGCGCTGTCTCTCGCATCGCGAGCGATCGACTCGAGCATCGAGAGCGTGGCGTGCCGCAGGACGTAATGCATTTTCGCGAGCGCATCCAAGCCCCCGCGAATCTCTTTTTTCTTCGCTTCGTCCGGCGCCTCCGCGAGCTGCTTCTCGAACTGCTTTGTCTTCGCGGAGAGCTTCTCTTCGGTCTCGGGCACGTTCTTTGTGAGCTGGTCTTCCCAGTAGCCGCGCCTGTTCTCCAAGCCCTCTTTTTTTAGCTGCGCGCTGCGCGCGAACCAATCAGCCGCTTCTTCGTACTTGCCCGCGTCAAATGCAAGCCAGGCGGTGTCGGAGGCGAGTTGCATCTGCTTCTGCGCGGCATCAGAACGTTCGCGCGTTCGTGCGGGAAGCGCTTCGCGAGCAGAATTGGCCGCGGCAAAATCCGCCTTCAATTCTGCTTCGGTGCGCTTCACCGGAGCCGCCGGGGTTTGGGTGGTCGCGGCAGGATCTTGACCGCGCACGGGCGAGCCGGTGATGAGCAAGACAGCGGCGCCAAGAAACTTGAGCGCCGCCAATGTAATCCGCAGCGGAAAGGTCGCAGTCATTCTATCTGGCAACGAGAGGACTTGAGGTTTCATTCTTTTCCTTTCGAGCGACGGCGGGAGATATCTTGCGGCGAGGCGGACCGTTTCACTTTGACTGTAATTGATAGACGCCGTGCCACTCGGCGGGCGGCGCGCTCGCCAGTTCCGCGCAGCGAGCAGCCATCAGAACGCTCGGTTTGTCATTCTCTTTCCCGAGCTTCGAAAACAATTCGCCTGCCTCCACGAACTCGCCCGCGCGATACCGCTCGAACGCTACATTGTACCCTGCCGCGATCGCGTCGAAATCAGCGCGCGTGAAGGCATGCCGCGCTTCCAGCAACTGCAGCGGAACGCTCTTCCCTTTCACGATCACTTCATCGACGACACGCACCGGCGGCGGGCTCGAGAGCTTGGTGTACGTCTCGCGCGTGAGGAGAAACATCACGCCGTAATGTTTCGTCAGCGACTCGATCCGCGCGGCCGCGTTAATCAGATCGCCGACCAAACCGAAGTCGAGGCGCTTGGCCGAACCCTTATTCCC
>JBDUAH010000123.1:0-7208 GCA_040004745.1 Chthoniobacterales bacterium
ATGACGTGAAGCAGTTCGATCCAGCCGAATGGAAAATGGCGCCGCCGCTGAGCGCGGACATCGTGGAAAAGCCGGGCCTAGGGAAGGCGATCATCGGTCGCGGCGCGGTGAATCAGAAGGGTCCGGAAGCGGCGTTCCTCGCGGCGTTGCACGCGATCAGGGGAGCGAACAAGAAGCTGCCGGTGAATCTCGTGCTGGTGGCGGAGGGCGAGGAGGAGATTGGTTCGCCGCACATCGGTCAGATCGTGCACAAGCCGGAAGTGGAAGCAGCTTTAAAGAAATGCTCGGGCGTTTTCATGCCCTCGGCGATGCAGGATCGCGAAGGCGTTGTCTCGGTGAGCCTGGGCGCCAAAGGCGTGATTGAGGTGCAGTTGATTGCGAGCGGCGAAAAATGGGGACGTGGTCCGGCGAAAGACGTTCACTCTTCACTGAAGGCGATGATCGATTCGCCGGTCTGGCATTTGGTCAAGGCACTCGACACGCTCGTTTCCGACGACGGCAATGAAATTAAAATCGAAAATTATCCCCAGCCGCGGGCATTGAGCGCGGAGGAGAAAAAGCTGATCGAGGAAGCGTCGGCGAAGCGCAGCGAAGCGAAGATGAAAGAGCAGCTCGAAGTGAAAAATTGGATCGGCGATCTGCCGTGGGGTCAAGCGCAGGAGCGTCTGGAAGGTCAGCCAACGGTGAATATTGAGGGCCTCGTGGCCGGTTATACTGGACCCGGCGGCAAGACGGTGTTGCCGCATCGCGCGGAAGCGAAGCTCGACCTGCGCTTGGTGCCCGGGATGAAAGCGGACGCGGCGCTCGCGGCCCTAAAAGCGCATCTGCAAAAGAATGGTTTCGGAGACATCGAGGTGACATGAGCGGCGGCTACGACCCCACCACGACACCCGCCAGCGCGCCGCTTATTCAAGCGCAGGTCGCGGTGCTAAAGGCTGCGGGCATCGATCCCAGTCTCTGGCCGTGGAACGCTGGCTCATATCCGGGCTACGTCTTCACCAACCCGCCACTTAGCCTCGCCTCCGGACATTTCGGGCTCGGCCACGGCAGCGGCGCGCATGCGCCGGATGAGTATTACATCATCGAGTCGAGCAACCCCAAAGTGCAAGGCTTCGACGGCGCCACGATGTCGTTCGTTGAGTATCTCTACGAGTTGGGGAAATGACCGGCGTTTTGGACAGAACACAGGATTCCACTTCCTGCATAATCTCGAATAATCCGGTCTAAATCAGCTTCGCGTTCAGCCTGATCTCGGTGCCGGCGAGCGCCTTTGAAACCGGGCAACCGGTCTTCGTTTTCTGCGCTTGTTCTTGGAAAGCTGCGTCGTCGATTCCCGGCACTTCGGCCTCGGTATTCAATTCGATCGTCGTGATCTTGGGCGCGCCGTCGACCATGTCCAAAGTCACAATGGCCGTCGTGCTGATGCGTGCGGGCTCGTGCCCGGCTTTGCCGAGATTTGAGGCCAGCGCCATGGAGAAACAGCCGGCATGCGCCGCGCCGATGAGTTCTTCGGGATTCGTTCCTGCGCCGCTTTCGAAGCGCGATTGAAAGCTGAACGGCCCTTCGTAGCCGTCCTTGCCGAGCTTCATTTTGCCGTGGCCCTCTTTCAGAGTGCCTTCCCAAACTGCGGATCCTTTTCGTTCTGACATGATATTTCTCTTTCTGTGTGATTGCGTTCGTACCCTTATTGCTTTCGCTCAAATGTTGCGACCAAAGGGATCCCGTGTTTCCAGGTCGCCTTCGTTCCACTGCTGTCGCCCGCATCCAGGCGCGGACGTATTGCCTCTGGCTTTTTGCTTAATTTATATGATTTTTGAAGTCCGCGTCCCGTATTCGTTTGCGCCTCGTGAAGATTAGATTCGCCTCGCCAAAAAGTCGGTCAAGCTCCGTCGGCGGATTCGCTCAAGGTAACACAGTTCCTTCTTTCGTATGATGAAACTCCAGACATTCCTGCTCGCCGCCGCAGCCTCGCTTTCCCTTTGGTCCATTTGCTCGGCAATAGAGCCAAAGGGTCCGACGCCGCCGCGCGCGCCGTTTCAGGTTCCCTTCCAAAAACTTCCCGTTCTAGTGCCGACCTCGACCGATGCGACGACGGATTATTACGACGTCACGATGCAGGTGGGTCAAAAGGAGATTCTCTCCGGCCGATTGACCACGATCTGGGGCTACAATGGCCTCTATCCCGGGCCGACAATCATGGCGACACGCGGCCGAACTGTGGTCGTCCGCCAGTTGAATAATCTGCAGGAGAGCATGTCCGTGCACTTGCATGGCGGACACACCCCGTCGGAATCGGATGGTCTTCCGTACGACCTCATCGGGCCGGGCGGGATGAAGACCTATACCTACCCGAACAATCAATCCGGGGCCACGCTCTGGTATCACGATCACGCGATCGATACCACCGGCCGGCATGCTTACATGGGGTTGTCCGGCATGTATTTGATTCGCGATCCAGCGGAGGACTCCCTCGGGTTGCCCAGCGGGAAGAGCGATGTCGCGCTCATGATTCAAGATCGATTGCTCAACTTCGATGGGTCGCTTAATTACCCGCTCGACGACACCGCGATCTCGAACGGCGTTTTTGGCAATACCCTGCTCGTGAACGGCGTCATGCAGCCCTACTTTCAGGTCGCGCGCCGGAAGATGCGCTTTCGGATTGTGAATGGATCGAACGCGCGCAATTACACCCTGGCCCTGAGCACGGGCGATCCACTCTTGCAGATCGCGACGGATCAGGGCTTGCTCACGGCGCCCGTCTCGCGTTCGTCCATCGTCGTCTCGCCCGGCGAGCGGATCGAGGTGGTGATCGATTTCGCCAACTACGCGCTCGGCTCGAATTTGATTTTGAAGAATCTGGACACCGCCAATCCCGTCATCTCCGATCTGATGCGCTTCGATGTCGTCCGCGATGAGGTGGATCAAAGTGTCGTCCCGAAAGAACTGGCGCCAGCAACGAACAAGCTCGCAGCAAAAAAGGGGGCCCCTTCGGTGAACCGGACCTTCACTCTTGAGCCGGGCACGATCAACGGCCGCCCCGTCTGGACGGTGAACGGGGCGCTCTATGATCCGCAGAGGGTGGACGCGATGCCGCAGTTAAACGCGACTGAGATCTGGACCTTCCAAAACAACTCGGGCCAGGCGCATCCCATGCATATCCACGATATTCATTGGCAGATTCTGGATGTGAACGGCGTGGCGCCCTCGCCCGGAGACGCCGGACCGAAGGACACCTTTTTGGTACCGCGTCGGGTTGCTGGCGTACCCGGGACGGTGCGTGTGATGGGGACCTTTACTGACAACGTGGGCGATTACGTTTCGCATTGTCATAATCTGGAACATGAAGATCACGCCATGATGTTCAACTTCCAGGTGCAGCCGTAGCGTGGGCGAGGTGGCGGAGCGGCGACGCTGCTGTCGCCGGCATCGATCCATCGCGCTGGGAGCGTCACCGCTCCTGATTGCGATTTTTCTGTGCGTGACCTCTCTGGCCGAACAGCCGGCCAGCAATCGCCGTATGGCCGAGCGGCTCGCGGAACTCGGAAAAAATTACGACAAACGCGTGATCGCGCAGCGTCCCGATCTGCATCTCGCCCGCTTCCTGCGCCACGTGGAGAAAGCGGTCGATGTAAAGACGGCGGCGTTCCTTGATGCAAAATCCGCCTACGAACTTTTGCTTGCTGGAGACAGCCGTGGCGCGGCCGAGGGATTCCAGAAAGCGAAGGACGCGGCGCTGGCACATCCGGAAGCGTTCGACGCCAATTTTCTGCCGGTGATCCGTTCGTATCTGGCAGTGTCGTATCTGCGCATGGGGGAACAGGCGAACTGTTGCTCCATGTATGGTCCGCGCTCCTGCCTGTTGCCGATCCAGGGTTCGGGCGTGCATACGGAACAGGAAGGTTCGCGCGCCGCGATCCGCGAATATCTGGAATTGCTCGCCACCAATCCCGGGGACATGACCTCGCGCTGGCTCTTGAACATCGCTTACATGACGGTCGGCGAGCATCCGGAAAAAGTGCCCGAACGTTGGCTCATTCCGCCGGAGAAGTTTGCGCCGGAGGGCGCGTTTCCGCGTTTCACAAATGTCGCGCCATCGCTCGATCTCGGTCCGCCGGCGCTCGCGGGTGGTGTGGTGATGGATGATTTTAACGGCGACGGTTCGCCCGATTTGCTCATCAGCTCTTCCGGCCTCGATTCGCAGCGTGATCAGTTGCGCTATTTCCAAAATAGGGGCGACGGTACTTTTGAAGATCGAACGGAAGCGGCGGGACTCATGGGTTTGGTCGGCGGAATGAATCTGCTCCAGGCAGACTACGATAACGACGGCCATCTCGACGTGCTCGTGTTGCGCGGCGCCGGTTTGTTGGGCGATCTCGGCGATCAGCCGCCGTCGCTCCTGCATAATCTCGGCGATGGACGTTTTGAGGATGTCACGGAGGCCGCCGGTCTTCTCTTCGAAGCACCAACGCAATGCGGCGCGTGGGGCGATTATGATAACGACGGTCGGCTGGATCTTTTCATCGGAATCGAGTCGAGCAAGGTGCCGGGCTTCGACGTGCCGCTGTATCAGGAGCTGCACGCGCGGCCCGAGCGACCCTGTAAACTTTTCCACAACGATGGCGGCGGGAAATTTCATGATGTGGCGAAAGAGAGTGGCCTCGACTTTGTCGGCTACGTGAAAGGCGCGGCGTGGGGAGATGTGGATAACGACGGGTTTCCAGACCTGGCTGTCGCGCAGGGATACGGCCCCTGTCTGTTTTTCTCGAATCGCACCGGGAAAGAGAAGGGCGTTCGCCAATTTGCGGCACCGCAAGAATTGGAGCCACCGCACAGCTTCGCCGTCAGTTTTTTCGACTACGACCAGGATGGCTGGCTGGATTTGTTTGTTGCCGGTTATTCGAAGATCGCCTCGAACTATGCCGCGGGGCAGGTGGCTGCGGACTTGTTAGGCCAACCGAACACCGCGGAGCTGCCGCGCCTCTATCATAACGAAGGCGCAAAACGGAATTCACCTCGTTTTCGTGATGTCACGGCCGAGGCGGGACTTAATCATGTTTATTACGCGAGCGGCTGCGTCACCGGCGATCTCGATCGCGACGGCTGGCCGGATCTCTACCTTTCCACCGGCGCTTCCGATTACCGCGCGCTTCTCCCGAAACGACTCCTGCGCAATTTGCAGGGCAAGAAGTTCGAGGACGTTTCCAGCAGCGCCGGGATCGCGCATCTGCAGAAGGGAAGCGCCGTCGCGTTCGGTGACGTGGATGGCGATGGCGATGAAGACATCTTGCAAGTGCTGGGCGGCGAATTCCCCGGCGATATTTTCCCGCGCGCACTTTTTCTCAATCCAGGCAATGCGAACCACTGGCTGACGCTGGACTTGGTCGGAACGAAAACGAACCGCAGCGCGATCGGCGCGCGCATCGCGGTGGAAGCGGAGACGCCGCACGGTCCTCGCAAATTTTACGGCTTCGTCTCGAGTGGCGGTAGTTACGGTGGTTCCACTTTGGCGCAGGAGATCGGCTTGGGCGATGCGACCAAGATCAAACGCGTGGAAGTGACCTGGCCAAGCGGCGGAACGACGCAGCGTTTTGAGAAGTTATTGTTAGACCGACGTTACCGAATCACCGAGGGACGAAAGGAAGCGAGAAGCGAGTCTCGTGCTACTCCGCGCGCAGCGCTTCAATCGGATTAATCAGTATCGCTTTTCGAGCTGGGAAGAGACAGGCGAGCAGCGCCGCCAGACCCAGAATCGCTGTGGTGGCGGCGAGGACGAATGGATCGTGTGGAGAGATCTGGTAGAGCTGGGTGGTGAGGAGTCGCCCCAGAGCGAGGGCCGCGGCCACACCGGCGACGAGGCCGAAGAGAACGGGCTTCATGCCTTGGTTGAGCACCAGGCGGACGACGTCGCGGGTTTGCGCGCCGAGCGCCATGCGGACGCCGATTTCGCCGGTGCGTTGCTCGACGCTGTAGGCTACCGCGCCGTAGATGCCGACGGTGGAGAGCAGCAGCGCCACGCCCGCGAAAAGGCCGAGCAGGATGGTCGTTAGGCGCGCCTGTCCGAGAGCTTGCGCCACGATCGCGCTCATCATTTGCGGCTGGGCGATGGCCAGGGTGGGATCGATCGCAGCCAGAGTTTTTTGCGCGAGCCGGGTGATTTCGGCAGAGGGCAAGGTGCTCCGCGCCGTCAGAGTGAGGAAGGGGAAATTTTCTTGCGCTAACGGCCGATAAAACTCCATGTCGTTGCGCTGCGCGACGCGCTCGGAGCGCACGTCCGCGACCACGCCGATGATTTCCGTCGGCACACTGCCGCTGGTGACGAGTAGGGTTTTCCCGATGGGGTTTTCGTCTCCGAAGACTTTGCGCGCGCCGGCCTGGCTGATCAGCATCACGTTCGGGTGGTCCGTGGCGTCGTGCTCATCGAAATCGCGCCCTGAGAGGAGCGGCACGCCCCAAGTTTGGAAATAGCCGGGCGCGACATCGTGCGAAGGCGCGGCCGCGCGTTCCGCGATGGGAAGGACGTTGCCATCCGGTCGTGTGTAGAGCGTGCGATTGCCGCCGGCGAGCGGGACGTCGCCGCTCAAGCTGACCTGCTCCAAACCGGGAACGGCGCGCAGCGCATTTTCCAATTGTCGGGCGAAGCGGGCGCGCCCCGGCACATCGGGGTAGGGCGCGGCGGGCAAAGTGACGAATCCCACCCAGAGATTCTGCGGACGAAACCCGAGGTCCTGCCGGTTGAGGCGCGCAAAACTGGCGATGAGCAACGCCGCCCCCGCGAGCAGCGTGACCGAGAGCGCGACCTGCGCCCCGACGAGAATCTTACGGAAACGCTGCTGCTTCATGCTGCCGCTGCTGCCGCGTCCGCCTTCCTTCAGTCCATCCACGAGATCAGCGCGCGAGCTTTGCCAGGCCGGATACAGGCCCATCGCGAGGCCAGTGAGAATCGAGAGCGCAATCGCGAAGGTGAGCACGAGCCACGAGAGCCCAACGCTGCTCCCGGGATCGAGGGGCAGGAAATCTGCGGCCAATTTTGGGATGAGCGGGACCAATTGCCAGGCGAGGGCGGCCCCGGCGATTCCAGCGATGACGCTAACTAGCAGACTTTCGAGAACGAAGAGCCGCAGCACGCTGGCCCGCGAAGCGCCCAGGGCCATGCGCAAGGCGATTTCGCGCCTTCGTCCGTTGAAGCGGACTAACAAGAGGTTGGCCAC
>JBDUAH010000124.1:0-7198 GCA_040004745.1 Chthoniobacterales bacterium
TGACTCATTTTTTAAACTGATGGCCGAACAGAAGGCTTCGGATCTCCATCTTGCGTCCAACAACCCGCCGATGCTGCGGATCAACGGCGAGCTCGTGCGCGTCGATTATCCCGCGCTGCAGAACGATGACCTGAAGGCCATGGTCTATGAGATTGCGCCGGAAGGAAAAATCAAAGTCTTCGAAGAAACCTCGGACGTGGATTTCGGTTATGAAGTCCCCACGGTGGCGCGTTACCGTTGCAATTTCTTCCAACAAAAATACGGCCTCTCCGCCGTCTTCCGTCTCATTCCTTCGGTCATCCTGACCTGCGAACAACTGGGTCTGCCGCCCATTCTCAAGAAATTTCCACTCCTCAAAAAAGGCCTCGTCCTCGTGACCGGACCGACTGGTTCCGGAAAATCCACCACGCTGGCCGCGATGATGGATCACGCGAACCTCCAGCGTCACGATCACATCATCACCGTCGAAGACCCGATCGAGTTCGTGCACCGCGGTCAGAACTGCCTCGTGCAACATCGCGAGGTCGGGATTCACACTCGCTCGTTCGCGTCCGCCCTGCGCGGCGCCCTGCGCGAGGATCCGGATATCTTGCTCGTGGGCGAGTTGCGCGATCTCGAGACAATCGAGTTGGCGCTCACCGCGGCCGAGACGGGCCACCTTGTTTTCGGCACGCTCCACACTTCGAGCGCGTCCAAGGCCGTGGATCGTATCATCGACGTTTTCCCTAGCAGCCAGCAAAACCAGATTCGCGCCACGCTCGCCGAATCGCTCAAAGGCGTAGTCGCGCAAAACCTTTTCAAACGGATCGACAAACCGGGCCGCGTCGCAGCGCTGGAAATCCTCGTGGTCGATATGGCCATCGCGAATCTCGTGCGCGAAGCGAAAACTCACCAAATCCCCGGCATGATCCAAGTCGGCAAAAAGAAGGGCAACCAGCCGCTCGACGACGCCATCATGGAGCATCTGCGCCACACCCGCATCTCGCCCGAGGAAGCATACGATAAGGCGATCGATAAGAAAAAATTCCGCCCCTTCCTCAAAGAACCGCCTGCGGATATGACGGAGGAATAGGAACTCGCTCACATGAGAAGCCCAGATTTAGATGTAATCCTGTCGGCGATGCTGAAGACGTACGACGGCATTTCGGACCTAAATTTTTCCGTCGGTCATCCCCTTCAGGTCGAAGATTTCGGCGAACTCAAACCCGTTTACGTCGATCCGCCCATCCAGGCCCTCACGCCTTACCAGACCGAACAGATCGCCCTCACTCTCATGCAGGGAAATCGTCGGCTGATTTACGATTACCTCACTGGTGGCTCCTGCGATTGCAGCTACTCGCTGAACGACGAGGCCCGTTTTCGCGTAAACATTTTCCGGCAGCAGGGGTATTTCTCGATCGTCCT
The DNA here is from genome assembly GCA_040004745.1 of Chthoniobacterales bacterium. Taxonomy (GTDB): domain Bacteria; phylum Verrucomicrobiota; class Verrucomicrobiia; order Chthoniobacterales; family UBA10450; genus JACCTI01. Next base: position 1,405 of record JBDUAH010000124.1, read on the forward strand.
TCGCAAACTGGAAGGGACCGTTCCGTCGATCGAATCCATCGGTTTGCCGTCGGTCTTCCGCGAAATCGCGAAGGAAAAATCTGGACTCATTCTCTTCACCGGCGCCACCGGCAGCGGCAAGACCACTTCTCTCGCCGCGCTTCTCAACGAGATCAATGAAACGCAGCCCGTTCACGTAGTCACACTCGAAGACCCGATCGAATTCGTGCACCCGAAGATGAAGGCCACCTTCAATCAGCGGGAGCTCGGACACGATTTTAACAATTACCCGAACGGCCTCCGCGCCGCTCTGCGCCAGGCGCCCAAAGTCATTCTCGTGGGCGAAATGCGCGACCGCGCGACGGTCGAAGTCGCGCTCATGGCGGCCGAAACCGGGCATCTCGTGCTGAGCACGCTGCACACCGTCGATGCCGGCCAGGCGATCAACCGAATCCTCGGTTTGTTCTCGCTCGGCGAAGAGCAGCAATTGCGCATCCGCCTCGCGGACACCATGCGCTACATAGTGAGCCAGCGTCTCGCGCCGAAGATCGGCGGTGGGCGCCACTTGTTAACCGAGATTCTCGGGAACAATCTGCGCACGAAAGAAACCATCGCGCTGGGCGAGGACGAGCATCGCAGCTTCTACGAAATCATTGAAGCAAGCTCGCCTTTCGGCTGGATGACCTTCGACCAAGCGGTCCTCGCTGCATACGAGAACGATTTGATCAGCGACGAAACGGCCGTTGTCTACGCTTCACGCAAAGGCAAGGTCACACGCGGGATCGATCTCGTCCAAAAAAGCCGCGGGCTGGATAACGACCTCGAATCGGGCCTCCGCCTTGATCTGCCGGCCAACGCTTTCAAATAAACGTCATGAGCTCCGAATCTGATCATTCTTTCTTTGACCTCGCCGACAACACCGCGCTCGTCTGCATCGATCACCAGCAATATCAGAAGCTGGTCGTGCCGCAGTTGATTGACCTGACCTACAAAGTTCACCTCGGTCTCTTCGAGGAAGACGTGCTGCTCAAACTGCGCACCTACAGCTATCACGTCGTCATCGTTTACGAGAATTTCAAAGGCTCGACCGTGGCGAACAACCCGATCTTGCGCGAGCTGACACGGCAGCCGGGCGCGCAACGCCGCCGCCATTTCGTCGTTCTGCTCAGTCACCGCTATGCGACCAACGATGCCATGAGCGCCTTCGTGCAAAGCGTCGACCAGATCATCAACATCGCTGACCTGGCAAACTTCAAAACTGTTATGCGACGCGGCGTGGCACAGCATCGCGAGCTTTATTCCACATTCGAAGAAACGCTGAAGTCGGTCCAGACGATCTAATTGCGAGCGGGAACCGTTCTCGCACGCTCGCGTCGAGTTGCTGTCCGAATCGAGCACATCGCCATACTCGGAGGTTTTACAAAACGCAGCAGCGCGTCATAGTTGTTTTGCACCAGCGGCGTTCGCACCGAGTTCCGCAACCCCACGATTTCGCAAGTGAGTGATACCCCAAAGACTCCGTCCTCTGACGACAAGAAGCGTCCGGCATTTCGCCTCAAACCATCGCGTAATCAGAAAAATCGCTCGAAGCTCCAACAGCAGTTCGACGAAGCGGGAGCGCCTGCGCCGGAACCGGCCGCTCCAGCGCCAACTCCGCCACCTGCCCCAGCCCCCGCGGCGCCTCTCCTTCGGCATAATCGGCTGAAGCGTTCCGGGCACATGCACGAAGATCTGACGAAGCCATTGCCTGAAGGCGGGCCGGCAGAGCGCGAGTCCGAATACTAAACGAAGCGCGGCTTTCTTTTCCCGTTCGGCGCAGACTTCCCACGCGGGGTTCCTCCCGGTAGTCTCATCGGCATGAAGAATTTGCTGCGTTTGCTTCTAGTCGTCGCCTGGCTCAGCGGATCGGCTTTCTTGCGGGCCGAACGCGTCCCGGCCGACAGCGTGGCCAAGATAAAAACGTATCAGGTCGCCGACCTGCAAAAGCTCGATCGCATTCCGTTGCGTCAGCTCATCGCGATCAAATTTAATTATCGGCACCAGAAGATCCGCCACCTAAAACCAAACTGGTTTCAAGGCTCGCTCTGGGGATATGCGGTTGAGGGCAAAAAGAAATATGTCTTCGTGCAGGTCATGGTTTCGAAGGAAGATCTCCCAGCCTTCAAAGCCATCACCACCGATTTCCAGGCTGGCGCGGAACAGGTCGCCTACGGACAAGTCCTGCAGGATCGCGAGGCGACAAAGTGGCGTTTCGTTCGCCTTTTCGGCACGAAGATGGAACGCGATGCGGCCGGCAACGCTACCGTGAGCTGGTAGTCGCATCCCGCCCTTCGGCGAGACGGGATTACTCCGGGTGATACTTCCGCCAGTAACGCAGCGCGGCGCTTACCGCCATGTAACTCGGGTCGGCAGTTTCGTAATCCTGCACTTCGGATTCAGTAGCGCCGCCCGCCTTTAGATCGTTCGCCTCGTGCTCAGCGAATGCAGGAACGAGGCGCGCCTCATCTTCTCCGGCGCGTATTCGCTCGCGGAACCACTGCGACCAGCGGGTCACGCGCTCTTCCAACGCATCGAGGTGCGAATCAATCGATCCGGGCACCAAGCCGAAATGCGGCAAGTAGAGTTTCTCCGGCCGCAACGCGCGAATCTTGGCGATGGATTCGAGCCACGATTCCACGTGCAACTCCGGCGGAACAAATGGCGGAATCGGCGGGCCGCCACCGATCCGCACACCAGCGATGTCTCCGCCGAAAACGGTGTCGCCCCAATGGTAAGCGTGGTGATGGCTAGCGTGCCCCGGCGTCTCGATCGCTCGCACTTCCCACTCCCCGACTCGTACGACGTCATTGTCCTGCAAAATCCGCGTCCGTTCTTCCGGCACCGGTACGATTCGGCCCCAAAGTTCTTCCATTCGATCGCCGAAAATCCGCGTCGCGGAATCGATCAGCCGGGTCGGATCAATCAGGTGCGCCGCGCCGCGCGGATGCACGTAAACGGTCGCGCCCAATTCCGCGAAACGCCAAGCTGCGCCCGAGTGATCGAAATGGATGTGGCTCAAAAAGACATGCCGTACATCCTCGGGACGAGCGCCGGCCTCGCCCAATCCACGCGCGATATTGTCGAAGGTCGATTCCGGGCCGGTGTCGAAGAGAGCGAGTCCGTCTTTCGTTTCCAGCGCCGTCGCCGCGATGATACCTGGCCGCCCCAGTTGCTCAGTATCGAAAACGTGAATCATTTCGCCTTCCCTACCGACAGTCCGCGTTCGCTCGCCAGGTAAACGGCGAAGCTGCCCAGCCAATGGCCACCTTCGTAATGCTCTCCCGTGACTGCCGCCAATCCCGCGCGGCGGTGCGCCTTCGCTGTCGCCGAAAGCGCGGCACGACGCGCATCATCTTTCGGCAGTCCGGAGAGGATGCCTTCAAGCATCCAGGCGCGACTCAAGTTTAAGCCATCGAGGTGCGCGAGTTTCGGGTCGCTCGGATCCGGAGAGACCGCCACCGGCAGCCATGATGCGTCCGACTTCGTGGGTATCTGCGGCAGAAATTCCTTCAGCCACTTCGCGAATTCTGCGGGCGCGAGCACGCGCCGCATGACGTCCGCTTCGCCCAATACCGGCGAGAGAAAATCCTCACCCGACGGCTCGTAAGGGAGCGGCGCGTTTTTATCCGCCAGGTAAAATTGCCGCGCTTTTTCTTCGAGCATCTCCGTGAACTGCTCGTTAGCCGACACGCGGGCGTAATCCAACATGAGACCAAGCGCGAAAGCCGTCTGCGCATGTTCCCCGATTCGCACCGGATGCGAAAGCTTCGGCAACCAGGTCTGTAACCGCTCCAGCGCCGCGTCCTCCAGCGGTTTCAGGTTCGCCAACATTTCACGAGCGGCGGGATCATCCCACTCGCGCAATTCGGCGACGAGCTGCAGCAACCAAGCCAAACCGTAAGGGCGCTCAAAACTGGCGCGCCCTTCCCCGCGCAAGTACGCGGCTTCCTGCTTCAGATTTTCCGCCGTGAGGCTTTCCTGCAACGCATCGCGCGCAGCCGCCGCGAAAGGCGCCTCGGGGAACTTGCGCGCCAGACGGGCGAGCAGCCAATGTCCATGCACCGACGAATGCCAATCGTAGCACCCGTAAAATGCGGGCGTCAGCTTGTGCGGCGACGCGACATCAGCATCGCTATTGAGCACATGGTTGATGTGATTCGGATATTCTTTGTGCGCGCAATGAAGCGCCAGATCAGCAAAACGCGCCGCGGCCGCGGCGTCAAATTCCGGCGAGGATGCATTGTCCGCTAGGGCGGAAAGGGTGGTCATAAGCAGAAACGCAAAGGCGATTTTTTTCATCGGCGTTTCACCGTAATGCCGGGAAGTGTTCCCGTCTCGTGCGGCTTGAGGAGTGGTGGCTGGGGAGGGAATTGAACCCCCGACACGTGGATTTTCAGTCCACTGCTCTACCAACTGAGCTACCCAGCCGCGGGACTCTGGAGCGCGTGCATCGCGCCTCTAGAACCGGGCCGTCACTATGCAAGAATCTGAATGGAGCGCAAGCGTCCACGGCATTGGCAACTGACGGAGCCGTGCCCTTTAGCCATGAAGCCTCGGCGCGGTTCGGGACGTTCATTGAAAGCACTGGGCTTTACCGTCGAAGGTCCGGCGGACGGCGACCGCGCGCGCGAGCAAGTGCCGGTATTCTTTCCGCGATATCTCCACTGCGCCAAACTGCTGCAGATGCGGGGTGAGCCATTGAGTGTCGAGAAGAAGGAATTTTTGCGCGCGCAGACGATCGACCAAAGCGCAGAGCGCCACCTTCGAGGCGTCCGTCACTTCGTGGAACATCGACTCACCAAAGAACGCGCCACCAATCGAAACCCCGTAAAGGCCCCCCGCCAATTTACCGTCCAGCCACGCCTCCACGGAGTGCGCGCATCCCAGTTCATGCAGGCGCGTGTAGCTCCCGATGATCTCCTCGTTTATCCACGTCTCCGAACGCTCCGCGCACCGGCGCATAATTTCCGTGAACGACGTGTCGAAGCGGATCTCAAACGCACCTTTTCGCACCGTCCTTTGCAGGCCGTGCGGGATATGAAACTCCGCCAGCGGCAGAATTCCACGCGGATCGGGAGAGAACCATTCGATTGCCCCGCTTTCCATCGCCATGGGGAAAACGCCGAGCCGATACCCTTGTAGCAAAACCTCCGGCGCGATCATTGCCGCGAGTCTTTCGCTCAAATGAGGAATTGGCAAACGGCACCGCCGATTTCCTTGCAATGAGAAAGCATCACTCTACTCTTGCGCCGTGAAACTTCTGCTGGCCGCCTGCCTCTTCGCGGGCACGCTAGGACTCATGAGTTGCGCTAATGACGGCCCGACAACGGAAGAGCTGCAAGCCCGGTTGGGGCGCGGTATCCGGGGCGAAGGTCAGCTCAGCGAAGGCCTGGACCGCTCGGACGATCCGTATGTGAAGCCGCGCGGCGGGTCTTCTCTTTAGCGAATCGGCGACGATGTCCACGCCCTCCGCGCACTCGAAGATTCTTATCCTCGACTTCGGCTCGCAATACACGCAGGTGATCGCGCGCCGCATTCGCGAGTGCCAAGTCTATTCCGAGATCGTCCGTTTTGAAATTCCGGCCGCGGAGGTCGCGTCTTCCAAACCGAATGGCATCGTCCTGTCCGGTGGGCCCGCCAGCGTTTATGACGAAGGGGCGCCGCAGATTGATCCGGCGATTTTCGGGCTTGGCATTCCAGTGTTGGGAATTTGCTACGGGATGCAGTTGATGGCGCAGCATCTGGGCGGGCAGGTGGAATTCAGCGCCCGGCGCGA
>JBDUAH010000125.1:0-7078 GCA_040004745.1 Chthoniobacterales bacterium
GAAAGTCCATGCGCTTGGGCCGGGCCGCGGCCATTACGGTTACGCGGAAGGCTTCGTGCCTTGGATCGAGCAACACCGGGAGCGATACGACGTCGTGCTCGTACAGGGCATCTGGCAGTACAGCAGCTTCGGCGTCTGGCGCGCGTTGCATGGCACTTCGACGCCGTATTTTGTCTTCCCGCACGGGATGCTGGACCCGTGGTTCAAGCGCACCTATCCGCTCAAGCATTGGAAAAAACTGCTCTATTGGCGATGGGCGGAATATCGAGTGCTGCGGGATGCGGCGGCGGTGCTTTTCACCTCCGAGGAGGAACGCCGTCTGGCGCGGGAATCTTTCTCTTCCTATCGATGCCGCGAGGAAGTGGTGAATTACGGAACCGCCGCGCCGAACGTGAATCTGGCGGAAGCGCGGGAGCATTTCCTCGCGACCTTTCCGCGTCTACGCGGTCAGCGCGTGCTCCTTTTTTTGAGTCGAGTGGCGGAAAAAAAGGGGTGCGATTTGTTGCTGCATGCGTTCGCAGAGATCCGGCGGCAGGGGAATAGCGACCTGCATCTCGTGATCGCAGGACCGCCAGCGAACGAGCGTTATTTGGCAGAGTTGCAAAGCATCGCTCGCGAGACTTTGGGCGCGGATGTTGCGGAAACCGCGGTCACTTTTCCTGGCATGCTGACAGGCGCTTTGAAGTGGGGCGCGTTCAGTGCCGCGGAGGCATTCGTCCTTCCATCGCACCAGGAAAATTTCGGCATCGCGGTCGTCGAGGCAATGGCTTGCGGGACGCCCGTCTTAATCTCGAATCAGGTCAACATCTGGCATGAGATCGTGACCGACGGAGCTGGCTACGCCGAGGACGATAATCTCTCCGGCACCACGCGATTGATGGAGCGCTGGCTGCAGACAACACCGGAAGAAAAGGTAGCGATGCAGGAAAATGCGCGCCTTTGTTTTGCGCGCAGATTTGGCGTCGAAAGCGCGGTGAATTCTCTGGTCGAGAAATTGACGGAGGCTTTATAAAATCCCTCGTCGAGCTGATGCGAGTGTCATTCCCGTGAGCGCGCGCTTAGCATCCAGTCGACCAAACGCATGGAAGAGAAAAAGCTAGTTAAGCCCACGCAAACGCTGGCCCACGAATCTCCGTGGCCGCTGCGCAACCGCGTCATGCGTCTCCTCTGGGAAACTACCTGGGCTCTGCTTTGCAGTTGGACGCCGAAGCCAGCCAATCCCTGGCGCCTTTTCTGGCTGCGCGCGTTTGGCGCAAAGTTTCATGGGACCCCATTCGTTCATCAACGCGCGCGCATCGCCATTCCGTGGCATCTCACCATGCACGACCGTTCGCTCCTCGGCGATCGCGCTAACGCCTACTCGCTCGGCCTGATTGAGATCGGCGCTCGCGCCACCGTGGGCCAGGAAGCTTATCTCAGCAGCGGCAGCCACGATTTCACCCATCCGGCGCTGCCTCTGGTCACCGCCAAGATAACGATCGGCGAAGACGCATTTCTGGGCGCGCGAGTTTTTGTGATGCCGGGCGTAACCGTGGGAGCGCGGAGCGTGATCGGCGCTTGTTCCGTCGTCACGCGCGATGTGCCCGAGGACGTCTTCGCGGCCGGAAATCCGTGCCGAGTAATGCGGGACCGTTGACCGATGGGACACTATTTCGTCACCGGTGGCGCCGGGTTTATTGGTTCGCACCTGGTCGAGCATCTTCTGGGGAACGATCACGCGGTGACGGTGATTGACGATTTCAGCACTGGCCGCCGGGAAAATTTACCGACTCACCCTCGTCTGGCGGTGATCGAAGCAGACATTCTTCGGTTTGCCGCCGACCAGTTTTCCCAGCGCTTTGATGGCTTGGTCCATCTGGCGGCGTTGCCTTCGGTGAATGATTCCTGGGCGGAGCTGCAACGAGCGCATGAACTGAACCTCACGGCCACGCTGCGGGTGATCGAGTGGGCGCGCTCCCTAGGGATTCCGAGATTCGCATACGCGAGTTCCGCTGCGGTTTACGGCGATCCGGTGCGTGTTCCGGTGCAGGAGGACGACGTGACTCTGCCGTTGTCGCCGTATGGATTGCAAAAGCTCGCGGGTGAACACTATGGACGGCTGTTGGCGCGGAAGGGCGAACTAAAATTCGTCGCGTTGCGTTTCTTCAATGTCTTCGGCCCGCGACAGGTAGCGACCTCGCCCTATTCCGGCGTCATCTCAAAATTTGCCGCCTCCTTCCGGGCGGGCCGATCCATCACGATCAACGGTGATGGGAGCCAGACGCGCGATTTTGTCTACGTGGCTGATCTTGTTCACGGAATCGTGCAGGCGCTTTCCGTGGCCAAGTTACCGACCTTCGCCGTTTGCAATCTTGGGACTGGCCGCTCTGTCTCGATCGGCCAGTTAGCCGACATCCTGCGGACGCTTTTTCCCGATTGGAAAGGAAAGATCGAGAACGGCCCGGCGCTGCCGGGTGATATCACCCATTCGCAGGCCAGCGTGGCCGCGGCGCAGAGCCTGCTGGGTTATCGACCGGACGTTTCACTGGAAGCGGGTCTGGCAAAGTTGCTGGCCGCAGCCTAACGAATCATGCGCATCATCGTCTGGGGAATTAATTACGCACCGGAATTCACGGGGATCGCGCCACACAGCGTGGCGCTTTGTGAATTTCTGCACGCGCGCGGACACGATGCGCAGATGGTCTCAACGTTTTCCTATTATCCGACTTGGCGAAAGCTCCCGAACGACGAGGGAAAAATCTACCGGACCGATCACATCAACGGCGTGCCGGTGCATCGCTGCTGGCATTTTGTGCCCCGTCAGGTCTCGGCGTTGAAGCGCATTTTGCATGAAGCGACGTTTATCGGCACTTCCAGCCTGCGCTTGCTTTCGCTGCCGCGCGCCGACGTGATGGTGGTGGTCTCGCCGCCGTTGCTCCTCGGCGCGGCTGCCTGGATCGTGGGAAAGCTCAAGCGCACACCGTTCATTTTTCATGTCCAAGACATGCAGCCGGACGCGGCGGTCGGGCTGGGAATGTTGCGCGCGGGATGGTTCATTCGCGCGCTCTATGCGCTGGAGGCGTTGGCCTATCGAAAAGCGGCGCGCGTTTCTGGAATCACTCAAGGAATGTTGGTGAAGTTTTGTCGCAAAGGCGTGCCGGAGGAAAAATTGATCTATTTCCCGAACGCGATCGCGCTGGAGGAGGACGGACCGCGTCCGACCCGAGGCGAATTCCGCCAGCGGAATGGTCTGCCACTCGACGCCTTTCTCGCGGTCTATGCAGGAAACCTGGGCGTGAAACAGGGCTTGGATGTTCTAGTGGAAGCAGCGCGACTGGTGCGCGAGAAGCGAATTCACATTTTGATCTGTGGGGACGGTGCGCAACGCCAAGTCCTGGAGGAGCAAATTCGCCAATTGGGTCTCCCGAATATGACGATGCTGCCGCTGCAGCAGGGAGCGAACTACACGGCGTTGCTTGAGGACGCGGACCTCTGCTTCATCACGCAACAATCGGGTTCCGGAAATTCATTTTTCCCGAGCAAACTCCTGGGTTTGCTTGCGCAGTCGAAACCAGTCATCACCGTGGCTGATCCCGAAAGCGAACTCGCGGAGGCTACCGTAGCGGGTGGCTTTGGCTTGAACATTCCGCCCGGTCATCCGCAAGAAGTGGCGGATGTGCTGGATAAATTAGCCGGCGATGCGGCGCGGTTGACGCGGTACGGCACAGCGGGAAACCGTTACGTGCAGCAGTTTGGGAAGACGCATGTTTACGAGCGTTTCCTTGAGGAACTTGAGACGCTGGCCAACCTGTCATCCTGAGCCGCGAAGACGGTCGAAGGATCTCGCATTCGCGGTGAAGTTTCCTTCGCGGAGTTTCGTTCGCCGACAGTTCGGTCCCCGTCGGTTCTTTGAAGAAGGCGTTTCCTGCGTCGGCGAGATCCCTCGACACGCTCGGGATGACCGGTGTGCGCTTAACCCCCGGGGTGCGTTTAGTACGCGGTCGGCGGCGGCAGGAAAATCTGCACAAAGGTTCGCGCGATGATCCCGCACTCGAGCGAGAGGTTCCAGTTTTCTAGATATTCGATGTCGCAGGCCACGCGTTTTTCGATGTCGGAATTGTTGCGCGCTTCGCCGCGGAAGCCGCGTACTTGCGCCAACCCGGTGATGCCGGGTTTAACGAATGCGCGCACGTTGTAGTTCGCCATCAACTGCGAGAACTGGTTATTATGCTCGATCAGGTGTGGGCGCGGGCCGACGATGCTCATCTCACCGCGGAGCACGTTCCAGAACTGCGGGACCTCATCGATGCTGAGTTTGCGGAACCATTTCCCGAGCGAATAAACACGCTCATCGCCAGCGCGCGCCTGGCGGGTGAGATCGTGATTGTCCGTGTGCATGGTGCGAAATTTCAGGATGCGAAAACGCCGATTTTGCATGCCCGCGCGCGTCTGCACGTGGAAGAGCGGACCCCGCGATTGGAGGAGTTGCGCAAGGCCAACGATCAGGGCGAGAAACGGAAAAATGAAGAGCATGACTGGGAGCGAGATCGCGATATCGATGAAGCGTTTCACCGCGCGGTTAAGCGGATTCTCGAGCGGTTCTTCGCGCAGACCGATGAAGCGGAAACCATCGTCTTCGAAATAGGTGACGGCGTGGCGTAATTTCTCCTCGATATCGCTGACAATCAGAAGCCGCACGCCCAGTTGATCGCATACCTGGATGAGCTGGCGATTCGCTTCGCTGAAAAGCGGAAATTCCAACAGGATGAGCTGCGTGATTTCGTGTTCGCGGATGACACGTTCCACATCGCCACGTGTCCCGAGGACGGGGATGCCTGCGGAAGTTTTCTCGATCCCTTCGTCGGTAAGTAACCCGATGGCGCGCAGCCCAATCTCCGTTTTGCGACGCAGCCAACCCCGCATCAATCGAGTCTTTTCCTCTGTGCCGACGAGAAGAGTCCTCTCCACCCGCTCACCTTTGAAAACGCTGCCGGCGAGGAACCCTGGAAGATAATGATGCGAAAAGAGGAGGGCGATGTAGAGCCACGGCACGAAGTTGAAGAAGAAGACGCGGGAGATGAAGCCGTCCTTCGTCGCGACCAGATAGAGGACGAGCGTGACAATGCTGGCGAAGGTCTGCCGCAAAGCGGAGCGGTGTTGCTGCAAGAGTTCGTTCTGGAGGAGGTAGTTTTTTGACCCGTCGCCGCTGATGGCTTCCAGCGTCATGCCGAGCACGAGCAGCAGGCAATAGATGCTGTAGCGCCGCCAGGCCATCGTCCCGCCGTCCGCCGAGTAGAAAGTCAGCAAGATCCCGACGCCCAGCCAGAAGACTGCCGCCACCAGAATGATCTGGCAGAGCAGGAAAATCCGGTAAAGTCCCTCCGTCCGTTGTGTGACCATGACTTATCTTCTTACGAGAGAAGGGCTCCGTGGTAGCGACCGCGCCGCAGATTGTGGCAAAGAAGCGCGATGAAGACTGAGACGCATTGAGACAGCTTTATTTAAAACCGAGCTAATACTATACCATGCCTCGTCGCTTTGCCTGATGTCTGACGAAACCAAACCGTCGAGCGGCCGCGTCCGCCGCCGAGTCCCTCCATCCAGTTCCGTCCGGGACATTGTCACCGGTGGCCTTCCGGTTTTGGCCTGTTTTTTGGGCGGTTCGACCGAGAAATGGGCCGAGGGGATCGTGTTGATGGTGCTGGGACTGCTGCTGCTGGCCGCCCCGCCGCGGTTCTCTCTGGGACCGGTCGCGAATATCATCCTCGTGGCTCTTCTGGCCAGCGCAGCGTTGGCATTTCTGCCTGCGCCGTGGTTCTACCAGCCAGCCTGGAGGGTCGCGCTGACGAACGATTTCGGAATCACGCTTCCCACTTCGGTGACCGCGCAGCCGTGGGTATCGGCGAGTTGCATGGCGAGTTTTTTCGCCGGCTTGAGCTGGTTCTATTACGTCAGCACGCAGCGCTTGGAAGGCCGGTCGGTCCGCCGGCAGTTCCGCGTCTTTGCCGGCGCCGTGGTGCTGTTGGCTGGACTCTGCATCGCGATTTATTGGGCGAAAGGGAGCATTCCCTTCTGGCATAGCTTCCGCGGCTTTGGGCCTTTCCCGAATCGCAACCAGACCGCCAATCTCTTCGGGCTCACCGCGCTCATTGTGCTGGCCTGCGGCCACGATGATCTGCGCCTGAAAAAGAAACGATGGATCTTCTGGCTTCTTGGCTTTGCGCTGTTGATCACGGCTCTGGTGCTCAATTTTTCTCGCGCCGGTCTTCTACTTCTCGTGGGCGGCGTCGGGTTCTGGTTGGTCATTTTGATTCTGCGCAACCGCTCCGCTTCGACCATTGCGATCGGACTTTCCATTGTTCTAGTGCTTTCCACTGCGTTGTTGATCTTCGGCGGCGCCACTCTCGAACGCTTCAATCTGCGCGCGGCGGAAGGGGCGGCCATCTCCGGTGAATTTCGTTGGCTGATTTACCAGGATGCTTTTCGCCTGATTCGCGAATCGCCGTGGTGCGGGATTGGGCTGGGCAATTTCGAGCCGATCTTCGCGATTTTCCGTGACGCTTCCATCGTGCAACGGCGCGCGCTGCATCCAGACAGCGACTTGTTCTGGCTCTGGGCGGAGGTGGGGTTGCCCGCCGTGATTTTGATTCTGGCGGGTGGGCTATTGCTCGCGCGTCGCGTTTTTCCGCTGAGCGAAGGGACGGCGCAACGCATCCGACTCGCGGCTTTAGTCGCGGGCCTATTCTTTGCCCTGCATAGCGTAGTGGATGTGGCTGGGCATCGCGTCGGAACGGCCTTCGCTGGGCTGTTTCTCTTTGGGCTTGCCTTGCGACGGCCTGATGAAGATCGCGCCAACAACTGGCTGCCATGGATCTTTCGCGTGAATGGAGTCCTCGTTCTCGTGCTCGGATTCGCCTGGGTCGTGGCCGCCTATCGCCAAACCTCCGTCCCGGGAAGCATGGGCGCGGATAACGAACTCCGGCTCGCCAAAGCCGCCAACGTGGGCCGGCAATTTCGTGAAACTATCTCACGGGCCGACCGAGGCCTGAAGTGGGCGCCCCTCGATTGGCAACTCTACTTTCTGCGCGGTTTAGGGAAG
>JBDUAH010000126.1:0-7073 GCA_040004745.1 Chthoniobacterales bacterium
TCGTTCCAAACTTTTCCGCTACGCGAAAGACGCGACCATGAAGGGCCAATACTGGTCTTATCGTGATCGCAAAACGCGCAAGCGCACCTTCCGCTATCTCTGGATTCAGCGCCTCAACGCCGCCGTTCGCGCGCAGGGCCTGACCTACAGCCGTTTCATGGAAGGCCTCAAAGCCGCCAACATCGGCCTCGACCGCAAAATCCTTTCCGACCTCGCGATCACGGACGAAGTCTCCTTCGCCGGCATCGTCGGCCAGGTGAAATCCGCGCTCGAGAATAAGGCGAAAGAGGCGAAAAAAGCCGCAGCTTAGCGCGGTTAAAAGAGTGGGCCTGATATCTCGGCAGCGGGTTTTCGCACGGTGCGGAAGCTTGCTGATTGGAAATCGGGCCACTTTTCCGTGCAACGGGACGCGGTTTGCTCATCAACCAGCCTCTTTCGCATGCAACGAGCCCCGGTTTGCTCATCAGGCAGCCCTCGTTGCATGCAACGGCCCCTGGTTTGCCCGTCAGGCGACCCCTGTTGCATGCAACAGGCCCCGGTTTGCTCGTAAACCAGCCTCTTTTACATGCAACGAGGCATGCCTGACCAGCCAGGCGCCCTCCGATAAATATAGCAAACAGCTCAATTTAAGGACTTTATCGTGAATCAACCCCTCACAGAGCTTCGCGCGGCCGCTTTAGCCGAAATCACCGCCGCGAGCGACGAGCCGACGCTCGACGCCGTCCGCGTAAAATATCTTGGACGCAGCGGCAGCATCACCGCCTGGAGCGACCACATGAAGTCGCTCAGCAAGGAAGAGAAGCCCGTCGTCGGCAAACTCCTCAACGAAGCGCGCACCGCCGTCACCGCGGAGATCGCTCAAAAGAGCGAAACGCTGCGCGCCGCCGCGGAAACACGCTCGTTAGCCGACATTGATCTTTCCCTCCCGGGCACGCCCTTCGAGATCGGCGCGCTCCATCCCCTCACCCAGATGCTCGACCGCGCGATCGCCATCTTCCGCCGGATGGGTTTTGCCCTCGCCGAAGGTCCGGATGTGGAGAGCGAATGGTACTGCTTCGATGCGCTCAACACTGCGCCCGATCATCCGGCGCGGAACGAGCAGGACACCTTTTATTTGCCCGATGGCCGCCTGCTCCGCACCCACACTTCCACGGTGCAGATCCGCACGATGCAATCCGCGCCGCCGCCGATTCGCGTCATCGCGCCCGGTGCCGCCTTCCGTCGCGATGAAGTGGATGCCACGCACAGCGCGCAGTTTCATCAGATCGAAGGCCTTTACGTGGACGAAAACGTCAGCGTCGCCGATCTGAAAGGCACACTGGAATTTTTCCTGCGCGAGTTGTTAGGCGCGGAGACGGAGATTCGTTTCCGTCCGCATTTCTTCCCTTTTACCGAGCCGAGTTTTGAAGTGGATGTGAAATCGAAAGCGCTCAAAAGCGGCGAGCGCTGGCTCGAGTTGGCCGGTTGCGGAATGGTGCATCCGGCCGTTTACGAAGAGGTCAATCGTTCCCGGGGCGATACCGCTTACGATCCCGAAAAATACTCCGGCTTCGCTTTCGGTCTCGGAATGGATCGCCTCGCCATGATCCTGTTCGACATCCCCGACATCCGCTTTTTCACGCAGAACGATCTGCGTTTCCTGAGGCAGTTCGCGTGAAGATCCAGAGCGCCACGCGAATGCCAGATCCCCCCCACACGCGTGTCATCCTGAGCCGCGCAGACGGCGAAGGATCTCACCGCCGAAGGGTTGGATACTCTTTGGGGGGAAGAGAATCGCACGCGTCGTTGCGAGATCCCTCATCGTCTGCGCGATTCGGGATGACATGCTCGGAGGTCGCGCCATGAAATTCTCCGTTAACTGGCTGCGCGAACTCGTCGAGTTGCCCTCGAACGTGGACGAACTCGCCGACCTTTTGACCTTCGCCGGCGTCGAAATCGAAGGCATCGAGCACCGCGGCCTCGATCTCGAATACGTCGTCGCAGGGCAAATCAACGCCTCTACGCAACATCCGAATGCCGATCGCCTGAGCGTTTGCGAAGTGGACGACGGCACGAATCACAAACGCCAAATTGTCTGCGGCGCGAAAAATTATAAGGTCGGCGACAAAGTCCCAGTGGCGCTGCCCGGCGCGGCTTTGCCGAACGGCCTCAAGATCAAAGTCAGCAAGCTCCGCGGCGTCGAATCGCAGGGGATGCTTTGCAGCCCGGTCGAGCTCGGCGTTTCGGAAGAGAGCGATGGCCTCCTCATTCTGGCGCCTGACGCGCAAGTCGGCGCGCCCATCGGTTCGCTCTTTCCGCCCGACACAATCCTCGATGTCGAGATCACGCCAAACCGCAGCGACCTCCTGAGTTACGTTGGCCTCGCCCGCGAGATCGCCGCGCTCCGTAGTGCAAGTTTCCAACTTGCACATTCCAACAAAGAGCAAGTTGGAAACTTGCTCTACGACGAAAGCGTCCGCATCTCAGCGTTGCGTGAATGCCCGTTCTACTCCGCGCGGCGGATCGAAGATATTAAAGTCGGTCCGAGTCCTGACTGGCTGCGTGCAAAACTGGAAGCCGCTGGTCTCCGTTCGATCAGCAACATTGTCGACATCACGAACTTTGTGATGCTCGAACTGGGTCAACCGCTGCACGCTTTCGACGCCGATAAACTGCAAGGTGGGATCCACGTTCGTCTTGCGACGGAAGGCGAAAAATTCCTCGCGCTGGACGGCAAGACCTATTCGCTGACGCCCGATAATCTCATGATCGCGGACGCCGCGCGTGTTGTCGCGATTGGCGGCGTGATGGGCGGCGAAGACACCGGTGTCACGGACACGACGCGCAATCTTCTTTTGGAAAGCGCCTACTTCCTGCCCTCCAGCATTCGCCGGACGGCGCGGACGCTGAATCTGCCGAGCGATGCGAGCTACCGTTTCGAACGCGGCGTCGATCCCGCGGTAGTGCTGCGCGCTTCCGCGCGTGCCACGCAACTCATTGCTGAGCTGGCCGGCGGGAAGCCGGCCGCGGAAACAGCGATCGCAGGCGCAGTGCCAGCCGCGCCGGCAAACGTCACGATGCGCTATCACCGCTGTGATAAATTGCTCGGCATTTCTGTCCCGCGCGCAGAAATGAACGGCGGTCTCGAGCGCCTCGGTCTAACGACAGTCGACAAATCCGACGAAGTCAGCACGTGGCAAATCCCGAGTTACCGCGCCGATCTCAAACGCGAAGTCGATCTGATCGAGGAAGTCGTGCGCGTTTACGGCATCAATAAGATTCCGTCCGCCAATCGCAGCACCTTCATGCCGGTCAGCACCGCGGATCGGCGAGCGGATTTTGAAACTGCACTCCGGCAACGCTTAATCGCCTTGGGAATTTTCGAGGCCCGCACTTCTGCTCTCATTCCGCGCGATGCCATCGCGGCTGCGGGCGGCGCAGTCGAACTGAAGAATCCGCTGAGCGAAGATCATGTCGCGCTGCGGCCGAATCTAATCCGCGGACTGCTCGATGTGCTGGCGCGAAACCAGAACATGGGCGCCAAGAGCATTCGACTCTTCGAGTTGGGCCGCATTTATCTCACGCCCGATGCGACGGAAAAGCGCGTCCTCGCTTTGCTCTTCTCGGGCGAGATCAGCAGCGCACCGCACTGGCGCAGGGCGGCAAAACGTCCACTCGATTTTTTCGATCTCAAGGGCACGATCGAAACGCTGCGTCTTCCCGCGCTCAGTTTTCGTCGCGCGGACAATCCAGCCTACTCCCTGGCCGCGGAAGTTGTCTCCGGCGGCAAAGTGATCGGCGTTGCCGGCCGATTAGTGGGCCCGCCTGTTTTTGTGGCCGAGATCGAGGTCGCTTCGTTCGCTGCCATGAGCGCCGGTAAATTTCAAGCAATCGAGAAGTTTCCCGCCATTTCGCGCGACATCGCGATGATCGTTCCCGAAACGCTCAGCCACGCGAAAATCGAAGATGCGATTCGTGACGCGAACGAGCCGCTTATGACAGACGTCCGGCTCTTCGATCTCTTCAGCGGAAAAGAGTCGGAGAGCATCGGCGCGGGCCGCAAATCGTTGGCATATACGTTGACATACCGGGACCCAAACCGGACACTGACTCACGACGAAGTGAACGTGGTTCACACCCGGATTCGCGGTCGGTTGCAGAGCGAATTGGGCGCGGAACTACGCGAATAGTTCTTTCAAATTTCGCGATCGAAAGGTCGCACCAAATTTTACCCTGCAGTGTTCGAGATTACAGGTGTGATTCCCGGACCGATATTTAGTTACCTAGGGGGCTTGGTCGTGGGAGAGAATGGCATGCCTTAATTGGAAGTCAGACAAAACTGCGATGGTCACCCGCCCGTTACCGAAAGGGAACGGGATATCCTCCTAAACGGCACCGGCGGGGTAAAAACTTTTGGGCTCGGTTTTGCGAAAGCGAAGCCGGGCCTTTTGTTTTCTTCGGAAACGTCGAACGCTGAACGTCGAATTAGGAATTTGCGATCGGAGCGCTGTCTGAAATTCGACATTGGACGTTCGACGTTCGACGTTCGACGTTCGCTCCCGATCCATGAAAGCGCTCCTCGCCCTCGAAGACGGAAGAACATTCGAAGGCGAGTCGTTTGGCGCCACCGGCAGCGTGGTGGGAGAGATTTGTTTTAACACTTCGATGACCGGCTACCAGGAAGTGCTGACCGATCCGTCATATCGCGGCCAGATCGTGGCCATGACGTATCCGCACATTGGAAATTACGGCACAAACGCGCTCGACCAGGAAAGCGCGCAGCCCCACGTGCGCGGCTTTGTGATCGAAGAACTGAGCGAAACCCCAAGCAGTTGGCGTTCCGAGCAGTCACTGCACGATTATTTGCGGGATTGGAAAATCCCGGGCGTGCAGGGAATCGACACGCGCGCGCTGACGCGACACCTGCGCGAGCGCGGGGCGATGAAAGCTTGCCTAACGACTGAAGCGCTCTCGGAAAAGGCCGCGATTGACGAAGCGGTCCGCGGCGAGGGCGTGACCGGGATGGATTACGTGAAGGAGGTGAGCACCGCCGTCGCTTACGAATGGGATCCGGAATCCCGCACGAGCGAGCTCTGGTCGGTTGCGCAGGGCAGTGCGGATGAGGTGCGCTCCCAGAAGTTGCCGCCAGTGCGGCACAAGATTGTCGCCTACGATTATGGCCTGAAGGAAAACATCCTGCGCCGACTGCGACAGACGGGCTTTGGCATCACCGTCGTGCCGGCGAGCGCGACAGCGGATGAAGTGCTAGCGATGAATCCGGACGGCGTTTTTCTTTCCAACGGGCCCGGCGATCCGGGCGCGCTCGATTACGCGCACGCAGCGGTGCGAGGGCTGATTGGGAAGAAGCCGATTTTCGGAATTTGCCTTGGGCACCAGATGCTCGGATACGCGTTCGGCGGCCGCACCTTCAAATTGAAATTCGGGCATCGGGGCGGGAATCAGCCGGTGCAGGATTTGCGCACGCGGAAGGTGGCGATCACGTCGCAGAACCATGGTTTTGCGGTCGATGCGGAGTCGCTGCCGGCGGAAGTGGAAGTGACGCACGTGAATTTAAACGACGGAACGGTGGAAGGAATGCGACACCGTGAGTTGCCGGTTTTCAGCGTGCAATATCATCCGGAAGCCGCGCCCGGGCCGCACGATGCCGGCTATTTTTTCGAGCAATTCGCAGAGCTGATCGAGGGCCAACGGTAGCAACTGCAATTTTGGTTCACGCTCTTCGATAGGCGCGCCATGTCATCCCGAGCCGCGCAGACGGTCGAGGGATCTCACAAACGTGGAAACCCACGCGCTTGTTTTAGGAAAGACGCCTGGCGCGGAACAGACAATGCACGTCCCGCCCGTTCTCGAACGTCTCAGTTGCATTGGCGAGGTCCCTCGACCGTCTGCGCGGCTCGGGATCAGTTGAGAGCGTAAGGTCGACTCGACGCCTACCCCGCTCACGAAATGCTCCCTCCGATTAGGAGCGGCCGCGCAGCGCCACGATCTCCCGAAGCATGCGCATGCTGTCGCGCAGGAAGCTGACCTTGCTGCCGTCGTTGTGATCCCAACGGACCGGAATCTCGCGGAGCCGCAGATTTGCCTGCCGCGCCAGATAAAGCAGCTCGACGTCAAAGCCGAACCCGTCGCTCTCCGCCTGCGCGAGAACCGGGCGGAAGCGCTCCAAATGAAACGCCTTGAAACCGCACTGCGTATCCCAAAACGGCAGCCCTGTGGCAAGCCGCACGACCAGATTAAAAACGCGCCCACCCTGCTCGCGATGCCACCCTTGGCGCACGCCGATCAGTTTGCGATTGAGCGCGCGCGAACCGAAGGCCACGTCCACTTCGTCGGCGAAAATTGGCTCCAGCAATTTCGGCGCTTCCGTAATCGGAGTCGATAAGTCCGCATCGGAAAACAGAGCGACCGGCTGCGTCGCCGCGTGCAAGCCGGCGCGCACCGCCCAACCTTTCCCGTGGTTAGGCGCTTGCTGGAGAAGCTGCGTAGAAATCCCGCCAGCCTCGCGGAAAACCTCCCGCACAATCGCAGAAGTCGCGTCGGTCGAACCGTCGTCGACCACGATGACCTCGCTCTCCGCACTCTCTTCGCGCAAGTATTGCAGCACCTTGTGCAAGCTCTGGCCGATCCGCTGCGCCTCGTTATACGCGGGGATGACGAGGGAGAAAGCGGGTAAAGTCACGGCAGAAAGTTCCAGAGTTTAGACGTCTCCGTATTATCTCCAAGCCTTTCCGACCCGCGGCGAAGTCTGCGCCAGTCGCACGCATTCCTCGATCGTGGCTACATGCGCGGCGATGCGCGTCTCGAGCGCGAACTCGGAGGGCGTTTCCGTGGTGAACGTGCGATACGAATGCCGCTGGTGAAGATAAATGGACTCCGGCATCTCGGGAAAGCGTTGCGGCTTGAATTGGCGCCGCACCAGACCGGCGCTGGCACGGCGACGATCGATATTCGTGCGAGAATCGATCGCGATGAGCGGTCGCGCTTTGCGAAGAATCTGTTCGCCCCAGAAGGGCGCGCGCCGCATCACTTCGTAAATGTAGAAGCCGGTCGCATCGTAATCTTCGTGCAACGTG
>JBDUAH010000127.1:0-7039 GCA_040004745.1 Chthoniobacterales bacterium
AAAACAGAATACGCGCAAGGTGGCTTCGAACGGTTGCTTCGCTCCGCCTATTAACATCAAAACAAGGTGGAACAATCCGGCGGCGATAAACGCACCAATAACAAGGACGAACGGCATGGCGATGAGCCAACCGAAAGAAACCGCGCCCATCCCCACTAGCGCACCGAGCCCGTTCCGGCTGCCCAGGCCAAACGAGTGCAGCCCAATCGAAAACACAAACGAGATCACAGCTCCCACCATTCCGAGGATGATGGTATAAAGCAGTGGATCCACCAAACCACCCTCGCGCCGCATCGCCGCGAATGCTTGTTCCGGATGCAGCAGCACCATCTGAACCGTTTCGACCAACGCGTTGAGCCAGCCCAACTGCTCGCGATTTTCCCAAGGCAAACCGGTGGCCGCCATCGGTGTCGAGACGACCACTGGCGCGGTCGAAGACATTTCCGGAAGTGGCGCGGTGGGCTCGGGTATCGAAGGGTGGACTGGTGGCGGCGGCGCGGTGCGAAAATCATCCAATTCCGAAAGCGGCCGCCATGTCGCCATGCCCTCCATCCATCCCAGATCGGTTCCGATGAATTCGCCCGTGCGCAATCCTTCGCGCACTTTCTCTTCCTCAAATGTTCCCAGAGTAGCGCCGCTGCGGCTAATATGAATTGTGGCCATACAACGGGCGTTTTATGAACCGCAGCCGACGAAGTCAACGTTCCAGCGGCGGCGCTACATTCCAAAGGCCACGTCAACCGCGATTCGCGCTCGGTTCCGCCGTATCGAGCGCGCGCCAGAAATACCAGGCCGCCACAGAACGATAGGGTCGCCATTTCTCGCCGATCTTGTAAAGCTGTTTCGACGTCGGCAGCTTCCGTTTGCCGAACGTCTTCGCGTAACCTTTTTGCACGCCGAGATCGCTCACTGGCCAAACATCCAGCCGACCCAATTGGAAGAGCAATAACATCTCCACCGTCCAACGGCCGATGCCTCGCACTGCGATTAGACGTTCGATGATTTCCTCATCGTTCATCTTCGCCAACGCAGGCCCAGATGGCACCGTGCCATCGATTGTTTTCGCAGCGAGATCTTTCACTGCCGCGATCTTGTTCCACGAGAGTCCGCAAGCGCGCAGTGTGTCTTCGGACGTTACCAACACCTGTTTCGGATCGAGCCACTTCCGACGCGGATACAGCCCCCGCACTCGGGCCCAAATCGTCGCCGCCGCTTTCCCGCTGAGCTGTTGATAAGCGATCGATTCCGCGAGCGAATCGAAAGGCCTCACTATTACCGCCGCCCGCGGTGCGAACGGTTTTGCCCTCGCGATCAAAGCCGCGAAGCGAAGATCAGTCGCACCGAGATGGTCTGCGGCGGTCATGGCCAGACTCTTTAGCGGGAACGTCGGCCAGCGAGAATTCTTTTCTCATCGCCGGTTTCTGGTCCGAGCCAATCACGCTTTCTGCAGAGAATCCCCTTTCCCGCAGCGCGCCCCGCTGCATAGTGTCCCCCAAAGCATGAAAAAGCATCTCGTTCTGGCTGCACTCTTCGTTTCCTTCCTCGCTC
This sequence comes from Chthoniobacterales bacterium, assembly GCA_040004745.1. GTDB lineage: Bacteria > Verrucomicrobiota > Verrucomicrobiia > Chthoniobacterales > UBA10450 > JACCTI01. The sequence goes on from JBDUAH010000127.1 coordinate 1,549, forward strand.
AAGCGCGGGCGGGCTCGGTTGAAACTCGGTTCACTCGCGAGGTCGAGACAGAGAAACCTGCGCTCGATCTTTTTAACCTCGACGCCTCCTACGTTTTCGAAAGCAAACTGACCCGTGGCAACACCAACTTCGGTGATCAGGATGCTTTTTCCTTCAGCATCGATTACGCGCATCGTTTCCACCTCGCCGGTCCCCTCTACTTGCGTGCCGGTGTCGCCTACAGCCGCTTCGATTTTGGCCAATCTTTCGCGCCTGTGCCCGACCAGTTGCAAAGCCTCTCCGCCATTATCGGCATCGATTACATGGTTGGGAAAGATCTGGGCGCGTTCCTGCAAGTTCGCCCCGGTTTCTACACCGATCGCACGTTCGACCTCGATAGCTTCGACGCTCCGATCACGCTCGGCCGGCTCTGGATTCTCCAGGAGAAAAAACTCTACCTCCTTACGGGCGTAAACGCCGCCTTCCTCCGCGGGGAATATCCCGTCCTGCCTCTGGTCGGTCTGATCTGGTATCCGAACGATCAATGGAGCGTCCTCGCCATTCTTCCTGAGCCGCGCATTACCTACATGCCGAACAAAAATTTCGGGATCTGGGTGGGCGGCCAGCTCACGGGCGGCTCCTTCCGCACGGAAGAAAGCTCCACCATCCTCCCGCGCCGCCTCAGCAATGCAGCAGTCGATTACTCCGAATACCGCGCCGGTCTCGGAGTCGACTTCAAGTGCAGCAATGCCATCACCTTCTCAGTCGCTGGCGGTTACGCCTTCCAGCGCCGGTTCAACTTCGAGCGCGCGGGTTTCGATTACAAAGCCGATCCCGCACCGTATGTGCGTGCGATGTTTAAGGCTGAGTTTTAGACGGCCCCTGCTACTGCTCGATTCGGCGGAGTAATAGTCCCGCGCCGACAAAGGTCACGACTGTGCCCGCGCACAAGACCAGCAGGCTAGGCCCGTAAAAGCTCGGGCCGGCGTGGTAAAGGTTCACCAGACGGAAAGCGCGGCAGAAGTGCGTGAGCGGGAAGAGTTCCGAGATCCAGCGGATGCCGGCGGGTAGTTGCTCCAACGGCGCAAACGCACCGGAGAGGACGAAGACCGGGAGCAGGAAGAAAACGGAAAACTGGATCGCCTGCGTCTGCGTGCGCGAGATCGCGGAGATAACCAATCCGAGGCCTAACGAGCAAAGCAGAAAGACGGTGCAAATGAGCGCGAGCACGAGGGGTTGGTTGAACTCCACCTGAAAATGCCAGCCAGCCAGGATCGCGATCATGAGGATCAAGCCGACCGAAATCGTGAAGTACGGAATCACTTTTCCGATCACGATTTCGCCCCGTCGGAGCGAGGTGACCATAAGCTGATAGAGTGTGCCGGATTCCCGCTCCCGCGCGATCGTGCAGGCCATGAGCGTAACGGTAATGAGCTGCAGGATGAGACCGATGATGCCGGGGATGACGTAGTCGATGAAACGCTCTTTCGGATTGTAGAGCATCTTGCCTTCAACCGACCACGGCTCCATCGCGGAAACGAATTGCTTCCGCACCGTCACCGGAAACTTCTCGGCCAGATCGAAAACGTCCTCCGGCAGGCTGTCGATTAATTCCTGCCGCTCATCGAGCTGAAACTTCCCGATCGTTTCCTGCACGCTGCCGAGCAGTTGCGGGGCTACGTTTGTGTCGCTGGCATCGAGGTAGAACTCCAGCGGAATGGGTTTCCCGTTAGAGAGACTATCGCTCCACCCGGCCGGAATCACGAGCGTCGCTTGCACCCCTTGCTGCAGAAGATCTCTGTTCACGCCGCCGCCGGGCGGTTGCACGCGCCACTTAAAAGTTTCGTTCGCCAGCGCCTTCTTCATGAAACGCTCGGTGCGCGGCGTGGGATCGGCGTTGACCAAAATAGCCGGCACCCCTGTCATTTCCCCAGCTTCGAAAGCATGACCGAAGACGAGCGTGAAAATCGGCGGCAAAATCAGAAGCAAAATCAGGACGCGCCGGTCCCGATAGATGTGGAGGAATTCCTTTCGCGCCACGCTCATGATCGCACCGAAGGAGCCGCGGTTCATGACGAGGTTCCTTCCTGCAGAGACGAAACGTCCAACGTCCAATGTCCCAGTGAGGAGAGGTGCGGTATGTCTCTGCGGGAGTTGAACCTTGGAAGTCGGACGTTGGACGTTTCCATTTCCCTCCCGGTTCGTTTCATGAGGTGAGAGGTTTCAAGACCGCGGTGTATCCTTGTGAGTAAGCCGTAAAAACATCTTCCATATCCGGCTCCACCCAGCGCTCGCCGCGCCATTGGATATCGGGAAACGGCCAGGCCTCGCGCCAGCGGCTAACGAGTAATTCCGGATCGGCCGCGTAGAGGCGCAAGGCCCCGCTGCGCAACGACACACCGAGCACATCCGGCTCGTCGCGAAACCGCACCAACCCGTCCATCACCGGATCGACATCGAGCTCGAGCAGTTTCGTGTTGAAGCTCGACTTGAAGGCGCGCGGCGAAGCTTTAGCGAGGAGTTTTCCGCGATGAATGAATCCGACATCAGTACAGCGTTCCGCTTCATCCATGTAATGCGTGGTGATAAAAATCGTGATGCCGCTGTGGCTCAGATCGTAGAGCAAATTCCACAACTGCTGGCGATGCACCGGATCGAGACCCGAGGTCGGCTCATCCAAAAAAAGCAGCGGCGGCTCGTGCACCAAGGCGCAGGCAATGGCCAGCAACTGCCGCATTCCACCCGATAAACTTCCCGCCGCCGTCTGCCGCTCGCGCTCTAAGTCCACCAACTGCAGCAGCCGCACGATTCGCTTTTCCAATTCTCCACGCGGCACCCGGCAGGCCCCGCCGAAGAACCGCAGGTTTTCCTCCACCGTCAGATCGCGGTACAAACTGAAACGCTGCGCCACATAGCCGAATTTCGCCCGCACCGCGTGCCGCTGATTCCACACATCCAGCCCTCCAATGGTCGCGCGGCCGGCCGTCGGCCGGACGAGGCCGCAGAGCATCCGCATGGTCGTCGTCTTACCGGCGCCGTTTGCGCCGAGGAATCCAAAGATGGAGCCGCGCGCGATTTCCAGAGAGAGGCCTTCCACCGCGCGCGTCTCCCCGTATCGCTTGCTCAGATTCTCCAGATGGATAACCGAATCGCTCATTTTGAATATTCACGCCGCAGAACCGCCCAAGTTTGCCAGCCCCGCACTATATGCGAATAGATGTGACTTTCTGGAAATGAAAACCCGCCACTTTCTCTCTCGCCTACCCTTTGCCGTCACGCTTCTGCTGGCTACGGCCCTGCCCCTGCGCGCCGATGGCGTAAGCGAAATGAAGAGCTTCTCGGTTTTCGACACGGTCGATTTGGCAGCGCTCGCACAAGGCGACGCCAAGGCCGTTCGCGGCGCGCCCATGAGCACTTCGCGTTTTCTCTCTGTGCAAAGTGCCTGGGTGACTGCCGGCACACCCGCACAGATTGCCGCCGCCTTGGGTAAATGGAGCCCGGCCGGCCACTCGGAGTTGAAAGTTTTGCTCCATAACAGCGGCTCGAATTTCTCTAAACTCTCGCAAGCGCCCAACAACTCCACTGTCCAGTCCTTGGTGAGTGCCACCACGAGCAAGTCGTCGGCACTCCAGATCAGCAAGACGGAGGCCGCCAAACTTCCGGACGCGGCGGCGGGCGGTACGTTGTCCGGCCCGGTCGCGAATTTCTGGTCGGGCGTGCTGAGCGGGCGGTCGCAGAGTTTCTCCTCCGGCGGGCTCTCCGCCCAGCCACCCTACGACTACAGCGCGCAAGCCATCCGTCCGGGTGCCGAAGTAAACAGCCTCCTCAGTGAGCAGGGAAAGATTAAGAAGCAATTCTCCGGCATCCTGGACGGTAGGGCAGATCAATACTGGGAACTCGTGGACGTGGACGGCAAAGGCGTGCTCACCCTCGGCGCCTCCTACAGCCGTTCCACCGGCGGCAGCTATCAGGCGGCGGACGTTCTCTACTACGCCAGCGGCGGTTACTACGTGGCGGTGACACTTTACCAAATGTGGCCCGTCGAGTTGAACGGGAAACCAGCCACGCTCGTCTGGCGCGGCGATATGCTGTCGTCCGCCGAGCTCGCCGGCCTCGCGGGCGTGGAACGGCTCGGCTCCGAGTCGATCATGATCAAGGATGTTTCTCGCGCCATCCGCGTCTTTCGGCGTGACACTGGCGGGTCGCGGTAGACAATCCCAGCCGCGTCTCCGCCGCATTATGAAAAAGCGCTTTTTCTTCCTTACCCTCTCATTGTCCGCTGCCAGCGCTTTTGCGGGAACCATTAACGGTCCTGCGTTCAAAGAGACGACGCCCTCCGAACCTGAGACCGCCTCGCGCATTCCGTTCGAGTTCTCTGCGGAATACGCCTACATCGCCGACTCCACCGTCTCCCGCGGCCAACGCGACGTGCGCGATTTTGATGAAACCTATTCGTTCCTCGAATTTGTTTACACTCCGCGAATCAAGATCGGCATCCTCCGCCTCGGCGCCGCGTGGGAACGGTTTAGCTTCGGCTTCCCCAGCGGCGTCCAGCTCGAAGATACTCTCCAATCCGTCAGCGCCGTCGTCGGCTTCGACACGCAATTTTCCGATTCAATCCTCTTTCGCATTGAGGCGCAGCCCGGCCTCTACGGCACCGGGGACGATCTCGATAGCGAGACCTTCAACGTCCCGTTCCTCGTCGGCGGAACCTATCTTTACAGTTCGGACCTCCAGTTTGTCCTCGGCGCGAGCGTCAATTTCAACCGCAAATTCCCCGTCATCCCCGGTGGCGGCGTGCGCTGGCGCGCCGGTTCGCAATGGGTCGTGAATGCCGTCCTGCCAACACCGCGGATCGAGTTCGAATACAGCCCAACCGCGATGTTCTACGTCGGCGCGAATCTGAAAGGCTCGACCTTCCGCGTGGACCAAAACTTCGGCACCCGACAGGCTGGTGATTTCCGCCTGAACAATGCCTGGATGGATTACACAGAAGTGCGGGTCGGTCTCGGCACCGAGATCAAACTTTCGCCCGAAGTGAAGCTTTCTTTCGAAGGCGGCTACGTCCCCTATCGCGAGTTCGATTACCATCGCACCCCTGTCCGCTATCATCAGGAAGACGGCGCCGCCTACGGCTCTATCGCCTTCCACGCGGCATTTTAAGACGGCGTCGATCGCCGCCCAAGCGCCGCGCCAGTCATCCCGAACTCGTCGAGGGATCTCCCCGAGAGGCTACCGTCTTCACGGCTTGGGATGACCTCGCAACGCCACGCTCCTATCGCAAATTCTTATCCAGCGCGCCGATTTTCCTCGTCTCCGGCCAAATAGCCGACACGCCAAACACGACCAGGATCGTGCCCACGCCGCCGGCCACCACGGAGATCACCGGCCCGAAAAACGCCGCGGTTAAGCCCGATTCAAACGCACCCAATTCATTCGATGTCCCGATGAAGATGTTGTTCACGGCCGAGATGCGGCCGCGCATTTCATCCGGTGTGAGCAACTGAATGAT
>JBDUAH010000128.1:0-7010 GCA_040004745.1 Chthoniobacterales bacterium
GTGATTCGCGCCTGGCGGGAAAAAGCAGAGCAGGGGATGATGGCGGGAGTGGATTACGCGTGTGCGATTGCGCCGTGGCGGGTTCGTTTTGCGACCGTTCTGCCGGCGCTACTAGGGATTCGCACCCTGGCACTTTTGCGGGAGGCTGGTCCGCGGGTTTTCGAGAAGAAGGTAAAGATGGAACGCAGCGAGGTGCGTCGGATCATGTTCACGCTGGCTTCTCGGTTGGCGTCGCCCGCGATCATCCGCGCACTCGCGTTGAAGTTGTCATCCTGAGCCGCGGAGACGGTCGAAGGATCTCTCCGCCGGTCTAACGAACACGCTGCCGCAAAGGTAGTTGCCGCTAGACCAATTGTGAGATCCCTCGACAAGCTCGGGATGACACGGAAGGCGCGGAGTCGGAATCGTTCGACGTTTTACAAAAAATAGCGTCGCTGTTTGTCGCTGATCGGTCGGCCAATTCTTTCCATCACCAGCATCATGTCTTCCCACACCTTCCGCTTCTCGGCTAGCGCCTGAGTTCGTAGAAGATAGGACGGGTGATAGGTGATCATGAGCGGCGTGTCTTCGAAGGCGTGCCACTTGCCGCGCATCTCGCGCATGGTGGAGCGCGTGCCGAGTAGCCCTTCCACCGCGGTGGCGCCTAGGGCGACCAGCACTTTCGGCCGGACGATCTTAATCTGTTCGATCAAGAATGGGAGGCAGTGCTGCATCTCGTCCGGCGTGGGAGGTCGGTTGCCCGGTGCTCCCGACGGCATGTTGGGCCGCGATTTCAAGACATTCGCGATGTAAACGTCTTTGCGCGCGAAACCCATCGTCTCGATGATTTTTGTGAGGAGTTGTCCCGCTGGCCCCACGAACGGCTCGCCGCGCCGATCCTCATCCGCGCCCGGCGCTTCGCCGATGAACATGATCTCGGCGTCGGGATTGCCGATGCCGAAGACGGTCTGTGTCCGCGTCTCCGCGAGATGTGGACACAACTTGCATACGACCACGCGGCGTTGCACTTCGGCGAGGAGATCGGATTTCGTCTGTCCCTGATGGATCGGTGACGCAAAGGCAGGTTGCTGCTGCAAGAGCGCGAGAACGGAGCGCGATGCCTTAGGCCAGCGTCCGCCACCGCCGCGAATTTGCTCCAGCCGGTCGATCACGAGGCCGAGAGCAGATTGAAAGGGATCCATGTCGCGCGAATGATCGGAACTTTTTCGGGGGGCGGCAATTTGAATTTACCGCCCCGAGGGATTCGCCGCGAGGCGGTGCGCAAATTTCCGCTGCGCGCCTTGCGCCCTCTGCGGTAAAGGAACATCTGCCATGAGCCTCTTGCTGAGCGATTACGATTACCTCCTGCCGGAAGAGCTGATCGCGCAGCATCCGCTTCCGCGCCGGGAGGATTCTCGCATGCTGGTGCTGCATCGCGCGACAGAGCGGATTGAGCACCGCGTCTTCTCCGATCTCGGAGACTTTATGACGCCGGGCGATCTGCTCGTCTTGAACGACACCCGCGTGATCAACGCCCGCCGCTTTTCTGACGACGGAACGATCGAGTTCCTCTTTCTCGAACCGTTGGGCGCGCGTCGTTGGCGTTCTCTTGTGAAACCCGGCCGGAAGATGCGGGTAGGAGCGTCGACCTCCGTCGATGGTGTCGCCGTTCACGTGGTAGAAGTTTGCGCAGACGGCAGTCGCGTTCTCGCGCTCGCGGATGAAATCGACTTGGAGAAAGGCGGCGCCATCCCGCTCCCTCCATATATGCGGCGTACAGCCGACGCGCAGGATCAAAAGCGTTACCAGACCGTTTTCGCCCGCGTGGCGGGAGCCGCTGCCGCGCCCACCGCTGGCCTCCACTTTACGCCAGAGTTATTGGAGCGCTGGCCGCACACTTTCGTCACGTTGCACGTCGGCACGGGGACGTTCGCGCCGGTGAAAACGGAGACAATCACCGACCACGTCATGCACGAAGAGCGTTTCTCGATTTCGCCTGAGGCAGCGGATGCGATCAACGCCGCTTCCCGGATTATCGCTGTCGGCACGACAACAGTGCGGGTCATGGAATCCGCGCAGCGGGACCCTACGGGAAAGCTCGCCCCGCAGGACGGTGCCACCAGCATTTTCCTGCATCCGCCGCAGAAGATCGCGCACGCGGATGCCTTGCTCACAAATTTCCATCTTCCGCGCTCCACTCTGCTTATGCTGGTAAGCGCGTTCGCGAGCCGGGAGTTTATTCTGCGCGCATACGCGGAAGCGATCCGCGAGCGCTACCGTTTTTACAGTTACGGCGATTGCATGCTCGTCTTGTAGCGGAGCGCGGCTAGAGTCTCCGCCTTATGGAGGAACCGCAGGGCGAACTCGTCATTCAAACCATCGCCATGCCGGCGGATACGAATCCGAACGGAGACATTTTCGGCGGCTGGCTGATGTCGCAAATGGATCTCGGGAGCGGCATCCTGGCGGCGAAAACGGCGCAGGCTCGTGTAGTCACAGTGGCGATGGAAGGGATGTCGTTTCTGGAGCCCGTGCGGGTGGGGGACACGGTGGCCTGTTATGCACGGGTGGAAAAAATAGGTCGAACGTCGATGACGATTCCGGTGGAAGTGTGGGTCCGCCGTTTCATGGGCGGTAACGTTGTCCGGGTGACGCGGGCCGTCTTTATTTATGTGTCCGTGGACGAAAACGGGAAACCAATTCCCGTGCGAAGGATTGATGAATCGTAACTAGGGAATGGCCGGTGCTCGCTCGATCACCATTCACTATTCACCAGTGACCATTCGAGGTCGGCTCGGCTGGCATCGCTTGCGGACCGCTCGCGGTACTTTCGGTCGGCTCGCTCGGCATCGGCGAGACCGGCATCTGCGGCTTGTCGCTGCGAAACTTGGACTGCTGCTTCTGGCGCCCCGCGCTCGATTTGCGGACGTATTTTTGATAGGTGCGCTGTTGGCGTCCCTGCTGGGAAAAAGAACAGCCGGTCAGCGAGACCACGAGAACCATGAAAAGGACGACTTCTTTCATTTGTTAGGCGAACCTCTGATATTTGCCCGGGCCTGACAACGCCAAATGTCCTGTCCGCTCCAGTTCCTGGACGGCTTGGTAAATTTTCAATTCGCACACGGAACAGCGCGGGAAGAGAGCCGTGATGGCCAAGGGACGCTCTGCGAGGCATCGCCAAACTTGCTCCAACGCCACCGGAGAGATCTCCGGATGACACATCGTGACGGAAAACTCGGTCCGGCTGATCTCGCAAACGGTGGTGGAGGGCAGTTCAGCTTTCAGGGCCGAAAGCTCATCGCGAAATTGCATAGCCGTGAAAAGGAGATCGGTGGCGGGACGATTCAAGGTGCGCACGCGCGCCTCCGCCACGGCGGAACGATCCGAGCAGAAGGAAAATGCTCCCTTCAGATTTTCTGCGAGGAAGAGTTGCCAAAATGCGTCTTCGCCTGCGAGGTGCTGAAACCTTCCCGTGATCGGCTGGCCGAGGGTGAAGTGGAATTCGGAAATGAGCTCACCGGTTTCGCTGACAATGCTAAGTTGCCCGGTTTGGGTCGACTGCGCGATCGTTTGATAAATCGTAACCAAATCGAAGTTCGCCAGACTGCCCGTCAACTCCAGCACATCTGGCGGTTCTGCGGCCTTAGCGTGAGCCTGGATTAAGCGCTGCGCCAATTTCTCGCACAAGAACTGGTAAAATGACGGCACGCGCCGGACCAGCTCGGAGAAATCTTCGCGGTTAAAACACTGCAGACTCACTTCATCTCGAGCGGTAGCCTGCTGCAGACGGAGGCAATCGGTAATGAGTTCAAGATCGCCGAAGATATCTCCGCGGGCCATCACGGTGCATGCCGTGGCGGTTTTGACATCCTGCGCCGCCAGTTCGACGAGGCCACGGTTGATGATGAAAAAGCCCTGCGCAGAATCGCCGGCCGTGTAAATAGTCTCGTCCGGGGCAAAGTGTCGGACGCGGGAGAGCGCACCGACCGCTCGGAGTTCGAGCGGGCTCAGGGAGGTGCAAAAAACGAAGAAATCCCGGATGGGCATGCTGCCGATTTTAAGAGCAGGTCGCGTGCGGGACGGCCTGATGTTTTTGGGGCGCCAGGAGATTATGTCTCACGCCGTTCGCGCAACTTTTTCACGGTCGCGGACCAGTCAGTCCACCGATTGAATCCGTTCTCGCGTTCTCAACGGATAAATCTCCAACGCGAGAATCCGCTTGCCGGAGCCTGCCTTCGGGTGCGTACTGCTTCCACCATGAAAACCCTCCTTCGCTCTCTACTTGTTCTCTGCCTCTGGCTAACCGCCGTTCAGGTGGTCTCGGCTCAATCCTCTTCTTGGACAACCGAATACAATCGGCTCCTAGGCAAATACGTGACGCCCAATGGCGTTCGCTACGGCGAATGGAAAAAAAGCGAAGCCGATTTAAAGGCTTTGCAGGGTGTGGTCGATGCGATCGCAAAGGAAAACGCCAAGTCGTTGGGGCAAAAAGAGCAGTTGGCGTTTAATCTCAACGCCTACAATGCGTGGATTCTGCACGAAGCGCTGGAGAAATATCCCACGGGGAGCGTGAAGGATGTGCTCTTCACCTTTTTCACCAGCAAGCGAATCAAAATTGCGGGCCAGCAAACCAGCTTCAAATCGTTTGAGGACGATGTGGTCCGCAAGATGGGCGAACCGCGCGTCCACTTCGCCTTGAATTGCGCCAGCCGCAGTTGCCCACCACTGGCTCGCGAGGCCTACGAGGCAGGCAAGCTGGACGGGCAGCTCGAGAAAATGGCGAAGGGATACATCAATTCCGAGAATGGCGTGAAGTTGTCGGCTGATGGAAAGAGCGCGCAGCTCTCGAAAATCTTCGATTGGTATAAGGGTGATTTCAAAAACGGCGTGCTCGAGTTCATCAATCAACGGCGTTCCAAACCCATCCCGAAAGACGCCAAGATCACGTACCAGGATTACAACTGGTCATTGAACGAGGCGAAGTAATAGGTTCGCATATGGTTTCTCTCGCCGCCGAAGAAAAAGTCGGACGTCCCTCACGCTGGCGGCAGCGCTGGCACGCCTTTCGCAATCCCATCGTGGAGGAGAAGGCGCGTGTCCTGAAGGAGCGTTGGAATTCGCTGCCGCGAGAACTCCAGACGGACAATCAGATTTCCGGGCGCCATCTGACGCATTGCGGATTCACGCTTGGTGCCAGCTATTGCTCGTTCCATTGCACGCACTGCTATCTGCCGAAGAACGCGAACAAGATTCCCATTCCGTCGCTCGCGCAGGTGAAAGAGCAGATCGATGCGAACCGGCGTTTCCAAGGGCCGGGTGGAGGATTGCAAATCACCGGCGGCGACGTCGCCGATGCATACTGGAAATCCGGCCGCGCGGATGAGCTGATCGAGATCATTCGTTATGCCTATTCGGTCGGATCGATTCCGATGTTGATGACGCACGGTCAGACGCTGATCGAGCAGCCGCAATACTTGGAGCGGCTGGTGGTGGAAGGCGGGCTCCGACAGATTTCTGTGCACGTCGATATGACTCAGGCCGGTCGCCACGGCTATCCGATCGGCCGGATTAATTCCGAAGCCGATCTGCATCCGGTGCGTCAGGCGTTCACCGATCTGGCCCTCGATATCCGCAAGAAGACGGGATTCATCCTCGAATACGCGCTCAGTTTTACCGTCACGCGGCGGAACATTGACGACGTGCCGGAGGTGATTCGCTGGTATCTGGTCGATCCGAACCGCAGCTACATCTGGCGCATGCTCAGCTTCCAGCCGGAAGCGGACACGGGTCGCACCATCTTCTCGCAGCGTCCCATTACGTCAGCGGATGTGTGGGAGAAAATCCAGGAAGGCACTGGCCTGCCACTGCGGCGCGACGTTTCTATTTTCGGGCATCCCGATTGCAATAGCTGGGCCTCGCTCCTCATTGCCCGGCCATCAGGGAAATATTTTCCGCTGCTGCCCGATGACAAGAAATTCGACAAGTTGTTAGGCGAAGTGCTGGCGAAAATCGGCGGCCTCTCACTCGTGAACGACGACGCGGGCACACCCGCCTATCGACTCGCCGGCGTTCTTTTCAAACACCCGATCCTGGCTACGAAAATCGTTTCGCAAATGTTGCGCTACGTCACTTCTCGGAATGCGCCACGCGAGATTTTTCAATCACTCTTGCGCGGCCGGGTCCACACGCTCGGCGTGGGCATGCACAATTTTATGGATGCCAGCCAGGTGGCGCAGGCGGATAACGATCCCGTGATCAAAGCCCGCCTTGACTCCTGCGTCTTCAAAGGTGCGGTGAAACGCAACGGCGAATGGGAAGCCGTTCCCATGTGCTCGATGAATCAGCAGACTTGGGCGGAAGTTTACGACACGCGCCTCGAAGATCCCGAATTGCTCAAGCAGGCGCAGGTCTACGCTCCGGCAGAAGAAGAGCCGGCGTTGCCGGTCGCGTAGCGCTCGCCTTTAGAACAAGTCGCGCACGGCCTCCACCGCGCGCAGATACACGCGGTGCGGCCCGCCGCGCATCAGTTCTTCGCGCATCAGCGCAACGGGTTCGTTGCGGCTCGCGGGCATCAGCTCGCGCATGCGTTCTTCTCCGTCGACGTGATGCGAAATTTCCAAGAGGTCGGACGCCACTGAGTCTTCCACGCGGAACTCCATCTCACCGCTAAAAATACTGCAACGGCCCACCGGATCGCCCGCAATCTCCTGCAACTTCACCGCGACCGTCTGCCCGCTAGGGTCGGTGAAACGCAGGCCGTTTTCAGTCTCGCTGGCGTCCAAGAGCCAGCCGAGTTGCGAGGCCAGCCAGCCAGTGAGGAGAACCCCGGTGGAGCGATAGCCAGGCGCGAAATCAATCTCTACCTGCTTGATTTCCGCCAGACGGGCGACGCCGGCCGGCTGATCGAAGAATTGCGCCAGAGCCAGTCGCATTTGTACCAGCCGCGTCCAATTCAAATCGCAAAGCGTGACGCGCTGGTTCGACTCTTCGCGCGCCGTGTTCACGAGCTGCATCTGCGCCCCGAAATCGCC